>JAAURD010000019.1 GCA_012034075.1 Chloroflexaceae bacterium
CATGTGCCTCTGCCCGTCGCCAACATCTACCGCATGCGCGGCGAACCATCACCAGAGCAGGCCGCCGACGAATATGAGGCCGCCCTGCGCCAGATCATGGAGGACCAACTCGCCGAATCCGAGCAGGCCGCCAGCTTTGATCTGGTGCTGCTGGGCATGGGCGCAGATGGACACATCGCCTCCCTCTTTCCCGGTAGCGCGGCGCTGCACGAAACCGAGCGTTGGGTGGTTGCCAACCAGGTCCCCGGCCTCAACACATGGCGTATCACCCTGACACCGCCGATTATCAACCGTTGCAGCAGTCGTCGTCTTTCTGGTCATGGGCCGCAGCAAAGCAGCAACACTGAAGCAGGTGCTGCACGGCCCCTATCAGCCAGCGCAACTGCCAGCCCAGCTGATTCAGCCAGTGGGTGGCTTGCTCGTCTGGATGCTCGACCAAGAGGCTGCGGCTGAGCTTGACCCGACCGATGCGCGCTATACCTTCACCTCGATAGCAAGCCAGAAATAAGGAGCGATAGCGATGATTGAGGAGTATACAACGATCTGGTCCAAGCGTAACCGCTGGATATGTTCGGTAAATCAGACCTCGATAATGCCCAAAACTACGCCGAAACTGAACCAGACAGCACAAACCAGGGGCAGCACAGCGTGGGCCTATGTGTTGGCCGATGCCGGCAATGGTCTGCCAGATGGTATACTGATAGGCAGCAGTCGCGAGGTTCATCGTTGGATCGATGTCGATGAACACCGCAAAGCCGGAGGCATCTAAGAGACGAGTGGTCAGTCTACCATCGATACACGTGTTTGAGGAACAGGATGGAACAACTGTGCATTGGCACTGCTCAACGAGCTTCAACGCACGTTTGAGTAAAATCCCGCACGGTTCGTGGCTACGGCCAAAGCGCAAAGAGCAATGAACAGAGAAAAGAGGAATGTATGACCAGGATTCATGAAGTGCAGCAAGCAGGACAGGCTATCTGGTATGACAGTATCCGCCGTGCGTTGCTGGATTATGGCGAATTGCAGCGCCTGATCGATGCCGGCGTGAGTGGAGTTACATCCAACCCGACCATCTTTGAACGGGCTATGTTCGGCAGCACCGATTATGATACCGAATTACGAAATTCTGATAAGAGTATTACACCAACGGATATCTACGAACAGTTGTTCATCAGCGACATCCAGCGGACCGCCGACCTGTTGCGCCCAGTCTATGAGCGCACCAGCGGCAACGATGGGTACGTAAGCCTGGAAGTCAGCCCCGACCTGGCCCACAACACCCAGGGCACCGTAGCCGAGGCCCGACGCCTCTATGACGCGGTCGGCCGTCCCAACGTGATGATCAAAATACCGGCCACCGCGGCAGGTATCGATGCGATTGCGCAGACCATCGCCGCCGGTATCCCAGTCAATGCCACACTGATTTTTTCGGTGGCGCAGTATGAGCCGGTTGCCAACGCCTATATGCAGGGCTTAGAAGGACTGGCGGCACAGGGCGGCGACCTGAACCAGATCGCCTCGGTTGCCTCGTTTGCTATCAGCCGCATCGATACCGCCGTAGACCGACTGTTGCAACAGCAGAGGCAGAACGACCTGCAGGGCAAGATCGCCATAGCCCAGGCAAAGGTGGCCTATGCGCGTTTTCAAGAGCTACTGCAGAGCGAACGCTGGCAACAGCTGGCGGCTCAGGGCGGGCGCGTGCAGCGCTTGCTATGGACCAGCACCGGCTGCAAAAACCCGCACTATGCCGATACGCTTTATGTCGATGCGCTGATCGACAGCGATACCGTCAATACCCTGCCACCGGTCACGCTAGGGGCATTTGAACTGCGCGGCAGTGTCGCTCCAACGCTCACCAGTGGTCTGGCCGAAGCACAGCAGCAATTGGCGGCCCTGGCAAACAGTGGCATTGATCTGATGGCCATCACCGAGCAGTTGCAGCGGGATGAGGTCAATGTCTTGGCCGAGTCCTTTGCGGCGCTGCTCACCGGCATTGCCCAGAAGCGTGAGCGCCTGCTCGCCAATAAGCGCTCCTACCACGGCAGTCTGGGCCAGTATCAGCAGCAGGTCGATAGTGTGCTGGCCAACCTGCGGGATGAAGCAATTATCCGACGCATCTGGGCACATGAGCACACCGTATGGAAGCCCGAACCCACCGAAATCACCAACCGGCTGGGCTGGCTGCACATGCCCGACATGATGCCCGAAGCCCTGCCCGAAATCCACGCGCTGGTCGAAGAAGTGCGTGCGGCGAGCTATACCCACGCGCTGCTGCTGGGCATGGGCGGTTCCAGCCTGGCCCCCGAAGTCTTTCGGCTCACCTTTGGCGTAAAGCCCGGCTACCTCGATCTAGCAGTCCTCGATAGCACCGATCCGGGCACGGTCTTGAGCTATGCCGATCAGCTCGATCTTGCCCGCACGCTCTTTATTGTCTCCACCAAATCCGGCGGCACCGTCGAGACCTTTTCCTTCTTCAAGTACTTTTACAACCGCGTCGCCGAAACGCTCGGCGCCGATCAGGCCGGCGCGCATTTTGTCGCCATCACCGACCCTGGTAGCGGTCTGGTCGATACCGCTCGCACCTACAACTTCCGCAAACCTTTCTCAATGACCCGACCATTGGCGGTCGTTTCTCCGCACTGTCGCTCTTTGGCCTCGTACCCGCCGCCCTCATCGGCGTAGATGTTGCCCAATTCCTCAAACGAACCCAGGTGATGGCCGAGAACTGCGCCGCAGCCAACTGCCCGGCTGGCGGCAATAACGCCGGCGCCTGGTTGGGCGTGGTGATGGGCGAACTAGCCCTGGCCGGGCGGGATAAAGTGACTATGCTGATCTCACCGCCGCTGGCGTCGTTTGCCACCTGGGCCGAACAGCTCATCGCCGAAAGCACCGGCAAAGAGGGCAAGGGCCTTTTGCCGGTGGCCGATGAAGTTCCGTGCGATCTCTCAGTCTACGGCGCAGATCGCCTGTTTGTCTATCTGCGCCTGGAGGGTGACACCACCTACGACAGCAACGCCGAGCTTGAGCCAGGCCGGGCATCCCGTGGTCTGGCTGCATATGCGTGATGTGTACGATCTGGGCAGTGAATTGTTCCGCTGGGAGATGGCAACCGCAATAGCCAGCCGCAGTTTGCAGATCAACCCATTTGATCAGCCCGACGTCGAGTCAGCCAAAGTGCTGGCCCGCCAGATGGTCGCCGCCTATAAGAGCGAGGGCCAGCTACCCGCGTTGACGCCCGCGCTCAGCAGCGATGGTATCACAGTCTACGGCGAGGTAACCGCCAACAGCCCCGCCGAAGCACTCAAGCGCTTTGCAAGCCTGGCCCAGCCGGGTGATTATGTAGCAATCCAGGCCTATGTCCAGCCCACCGCCGCCATCACCGAAGCCTTGCAGCAAATGCGTCTGGCCTTGCGCAATGAGTTGCACGTCGCAACCACAGTGGGCTTTGGCCCACGCTTTTTGCACTCCACCGGGCAGCTACACAAGGGTGATCGCGGCAACGGTCTCTTTATTCAGATTACGGCAGACAATGCCCGTGATGCCGACATCCCCGATGAAGCGGGCGCACCGGATTCGTCGATGACCTTCGGTGTGCTCGAAGCAGCGCAATCCATGGGCGACCGCCAGGCCCTGCTCGACAACCAGCGGCGCATTATTCGCTTCCACCTGCCCGCCGATGTCATCGCCGGCTTGCAGCAATTGCAGGGGTAACGTATCGGTAGCACGTATGGAGCGCGGATGCCCCAACCGCATGCCGTCAGAATGCACCTGCGCTTCCGCATGGTCACATCCTGGTATGTAGAGGCGCAGTGTGCTTCGCCCCTACATACCAGCTAAGTGGGAGAAGGGCCGGGTATGAGGGATAGCATAAGCCAGAGGCTTCAGCCCCAGGCGGAAAGGACAATGAGCATTGAAACAACAACCGAGCAACAGCGTTATCAACAAATTGTCTCTCGCAGACAAAGCAGCCCATAATTGGTACCGCTTCGTCCTATCCTTTCCACCACACCTCGTGCGTGCGTATCTGGAACGGTTTCAGGTCACCACGGAACAGCGCGTGCTTGACCCATTTTGCGGTACCGGCACCACTATTGTTGAGTGTAAAAAGCTCGGCATCGCCAGCATCGGCATTGAAGCCAGTGCTCTGGCCCATTTTGCCGCGAGCGTCAAAATCGATTGGCTGCCCAATCCCGAACTGCTCTTGCAGGCTGCGCAACAGATCGAGACACATGTTCTTGCTCTATTCGCGCAGCAAGGCATTGAGGATGACCCGCTGTTTCGCACCGAGCGCCAAAACAACGATACAGTATCGACCAGTCTGCGGACGCTCGATGCGGAGACAGCAGCATTGCTCTTAAAAAACGCGATCAGTCCCTTGCCATTGCATAAGGTATTGACCTTACATGATTGCCTACAGCATCACAAAGGTAAACCATATTATCGCCATCAGTTGCTGGCGCTAGCAAATGCGCTAAAATGTTCGATCAGTAATTTGCATTTCGGGCCGGAGGTCGGTGTCGGAGTAGTCAAGGATGATGCACCAGTGGTTGCGGCATGGCTTGACGAGGTGTATCGGATGACGGCTGATCTGCGGCAACTGGCAGATAGGCACGCTATACCGGCGACGATCCACCATGCCGATGCACGCGACCTCTCATCGTTTATCGCGCCACAATCAATTGACGCGGTGATCACCTCACCGCCGTACCCGAATGAAAAAGATTACACGCGGATCACCCGATTGGAAGCGGTTTTGCTTGGTTTTATCACCAGTAAAGCCGATTTGCAGGGCTTGAAGCGCAGTCTCATCCGTTCTAATACGCGTGGTGTGTATAAAGATGATGACGACGATCGCTGGGTTGAACCGTACCCCGAAATTGTGCGGATTGCCGAAGAGATAGAGACACGGCGTATAGCTATGGGCAAAACTTCCGGATTTGAGCGTCTCTATGGCAGAGTCACAAAGCTGTATTTTGGTGGCATGATCCGACATCTTGCCAGCCTCCGCACGGTGTTGCGACCAGGGGCGCAGCTTGGCTATGTGGTTGGCGATCAGGCATCGTATCTGCGGGTCATGATCCGAACAGGGCAGATTCTGGCCGCAATTGCTGAATCACTGGGGTACGAGGTGGTCAATATTGATCTGTTTCGGACACGCCTGTCTACCGCAACCAAAGCACAACTCCGTGAAGAGGTAGTTCATTTGCGCTGGCATGGTAATTCAAAGGGCCTGAAATAGCCGTATTTTCCCTGGAGCAATAACGCGTGAGCACAAGTTACAGCCAGATTATTGAGCGTCTTTTCTTCAATAGCTACACAGAAGGTGCGCGTGAAGTTCAATTTGAGCGCAGCGATATTGAGCGTGCTGCCGCTGATCTGGGTATTCCGTTGCCCAAGAATCTAGGTGATGTTGTTTACAGTTTCCGTTATCGTGCAACGTTGCCGGAGAGTATCCGCGCGAAAGCTCCAGAAGGAGAAATCTGGATCATCCGTCCTGCGGGTCGTGCTCTGTACAAGTTTGTCGCTATTCCGGATCACCCACTCACTCCGAATGTCATATTAGCACAAAAGAAGATATCAGATGCAACACGTGGCATTGTCGTTCGGTATTCATTGAATGATGAACAGGCACTCCTGGTAAAGATTCGTTATAATCGATTGATCGACATTTTTACTGGCATAACCTGCTATTCTTTGCAAAATCATCTGCGCACCACCGTGGTTGAAATGGGACAGGTGGAAACTGACGAGGTGTACGTCGGTATTGATCGTCGTGGGGTACAATATGTTTTGCCAATACAAGCAAAGCGAAAAACCGATAAACTGAATATTGTTCAGATAGAGCAAGACTTCGCAGTGTGTACACAGAAATTCCCCGATTTGCTGTGCCGAGCCATTGCAGCACAGTTTATCGACGACAACACAATTGTCCTCTTTGGTTTTGAACAGAATGAAGACGGTGTATCCCGTACTGATGAGAAGCATTACCGGCTTGTTGGACCCGATGAAGTGACCGTAGATGATCTACGAGCTTATCGTGACCGATTGAACTGAATCTGTACAGGTATTCAGAGAGGAAGCAGCACATGCAACTGGGAATGATTGGTCTGGGCAAAATGGGCGCCAATATGACAATACGCCTGCTTCAGGGTGGGCATAAACTGGTAGTGTATGACCGCAACGAGGCAGCAATCGCACAGGCACAGGCAGTCGGCGCAGTCGCCGCAAGCTCGCTCGCGGATCTGGTGAGCAAGCTCGCCGCACCCCGCCATGTGTGGGTCATGGTACCCGCCGGTGCACGACCGAAGAGACCATAACGACACTGGGTGAACAGCTTTCGCCAGATGATGTTATCATTGATGGCGGCAACAGCCACTACAAAGAGACCGTGCGCCTGGCCGAAAAGCTCCAGGCGCAGCAGCTACATCTCGTCGATGTCGGCACCAGCGGCGGTGTCTGGGGCCTCACCGAAGGCTATAGCCTGATGATTGGCGGCGAGCCAGCGTGCATTGAGCGTTTGCGACCGATCTTCGAGACGTTGGCGCCAGCAGCCGATCAGGGCTGGGGCCATGTCGGCCCGAACGGCGCCGGCCACTTTGTCAAAATGGTGCATAATGGCATTGAGTATGGCTTGATGCAAGCCTATGCCGAAGGCTTTGAGCTGATGCAGCGCAAAGACGAGTTTGGCCTGGATCTGGTGCAGATTGCCGAGATCTGGCGCAGCGGCAGCGTCGTGCGTTCGTGGTTGCTCGACCTGACCGCCAGAGCCTTGCATGAGAATCCATCGTTAGAAGGGATTGCGGCCTATGTGACTGACTCCGGCGAAGGGCGTTGGACCGTCCAGGAGGCAGTGGAACTGGCCGTAGCGATTCCGGTGATCAGCCTGGCACTGCAAAATCGCTTTCGTTCACGCACCGAAGACCCCTTCGGCGACCGTCTGCTAGCGGCAATGCGCAACAAGTTTGGCGGCCATGCCATCCCAGAGAAGCGCTCATTGTGACAACCGCTTCGGGGCTGTTTGGATACCAGCGCATAGATGAAATGGGGCGGAGCGGCGGGGGTTGGCCGCCGCTCCTGGGGGTTCGGGCGTAAGATTATGGTGGGCGATACTGGATTCGAACCAGTGACCTCCACGATGTCAACGTGGCGCTCTAACCAACTGAGCTAATCGCCCGCTGATTAGGTTATTGTAGCACAGATTGTGATCATCGTCAAGGAGTACTGATGTTCGTAGAACAGACGCAGCATCTCACTGGTGCCCTATCTCAAGCGGTACAACATCTGCTGGCACAGGTTGCCGCCGTTGCAGCCCAACACCAGCTACCGGTCTGGCTCGTAGGCGGGGTCGTCCGCGATCTGCTGCTGGGCTTGCCCATCGACCGCGACCTTGATCTGGCGGTCGAAGGTGACGCCATTGCCCTGGCCGGTCAGCTGTTGCAGCTGTCTGGGGCGCATCTGGTCGCCAGCCACCCGCCCTTTGGCACCGCCACGCTCCAGCTGCCCCATCCAGACGATGATGGCATGCTCACGCTGGACCTGGCTCGTACCCGTGTGGAGACCTATGCTCATGTCGGGGCATTGCCCACGGTAGCCCCGGCAAGCATGCAAGCAGACCTGGCACGCCGTGATTTCAGTATCAATGCGATGGCTTGTCGGTTGCAAGCGGCCCGAACCGCTGCGGGTGACTGGGCTTTACAGCCGGCAACGTTGCTCGATCCCTTCAACGGTCGGGCTGATTTGCAGGCGAGTGTATTGCAAGTACTGCATAAGCGCAGTTTCGCCGATGACCCGACGCGCATCCTGCGTGGTGTCCGTCTGGCTGCACGTCTGGGTTTGCGCTTTGCGAATAAGAGCGCGGTGTTGCTGCAACAAGCATTGCAAGATGGGATGTTGGGCGCTGTCAGTCCAGAGCGGCTACGCACGGAACTGTATCTGGCGCTGAGCGAGCCGGCGCCCGAACGTGTGTTGGAACAAGCCGATAGGCTGGACCTGACGCCGCATCTGCTCGCGGGTGTGCGTTGGAGCGATGTGCTGGCAGCACGCTGTCTACGTGTGCGAACAGAGCCAGATCTCCTGGTAGCGTGTCTGGACAGGTCGGAGCACACATTGGCCTTGCTCTATGCCGGGCTGATCACGTATGATCTGCCAGCGCAGGAGCGGCGGTGGCTGGTGCAACACTATCGGCTGGCAAATGATTGTGCCAGCCTGTTTGAAGACATTATCAGGGTGCAGGGCTACCGGGAGCAACTCGCGCAGCCGGGGTTGGCAAATAGCACGCTTGATGCGATACTACGGCCTGTCAACAGTGTTGCCCTCGGTGTGGTACACTATGCAGAGTCACAATCTGTTGGCACAACGATTGCGCATTACCTTGGTGAACTTCGCCAGCTGAACCCAATCCTTGATGGACATGCATTGCAGCAACTTGGTGTCGCGCCCGGCCCGCAACTGGGCGCACTCTTGCGTGGTTTGCGGGCAGCGCGATTAGATGGTCTGGTCGTGAGCCGAACGGATGAAGAGACCTGGGTCTCTGAGCAGGTGCACGCGAACAACAGCACACTGCCAGAGCAAGCATAAAAGAGAAAGAAAGACGTCTATGGACTTGATGAAGATGATGCAAGAATTGACCGAAGCGCCTGGTGTGCCCGGTCAAGAGGGCGTAGTTCGGCGCATTATGCAGCGCTATCTCGAACCTCTGGGTGAGATCGTGACCGATAATCTGGGCAGTATTGCCTGTCGCAAAGTGGGCAGCGTGAGCGACGGGCCCGTGATTATGATGGCCGGCCATATGGATGAAATTGGCTTTATGGTGACACGCATTACCGAGCAGGGGTTTCTCAAATTTCAAACGCTGGGGGGCTGGCTCGAACATGTGATGCTGGCCCAACGCGTGCAGGTGTATGGCCGCCATGGACCAGTTATCGGTGTGATTGGTTCCAAACCACCCCATGTGTTAGAACCAGAAGATCGCAAAAAGCTGGTACAACGCAAAGAGATGTTTATCGATATCGGCGCTTCCTCAGCTGAAGAGGTCGAATCCTGGGGCATCCAGCCGAGTGATCCAATTGTGCCGGTCTGTCCCTTCACCGTCATGCGCAACGAGAAGCTGCTGATGGCCAAAGCCTGGGATAACCGGTTTGGTTGTGCACTAGTTTTGGCGGTATTGGAGCGGATCAAAGAGGAAGATCATCCCAATGTGGTATATGGCGTAGGCCATGTGCAAGAAGAGGTTGGCCTGCGTGGCGCCACCACCATGAGCAATCTGATCGGCCCGGACATTGGTTTCGCCTTTGATACTGGCATTGCTGGTGATATGCCTGGTGTTGATCCTGACCGAGCACGGGGGGTATTGGGCAAAGGGCCGGATATTATTCTGTATGATGCCAGTATGATCCCACATCGGGGCTTGCGCAATCTGGTCATTGATACCGCCAAAGAGCATGATATCCCGGTCCAGATTGACTGTATCAGTGCTGGTGGCACCGATGCAGGGCGCATTCATCTCTCCGGGCATGGCGTACCGTCACTGACAATGGGTATTCCGGTGCGCTATATTCATACCCATGCCAGCATCCTCAATATCGATGATTTTCACCATGCCGTGGAGTTAGTCGTTCAGGTGCTGAAACGCCTGGATGCCGAAACGGTGCAAAAGCTCAAGGAGAGCCTGGCACCTGAGGCGTGATGATTCTGAGGCGAACATCATACGAGCGGTAAAGCGGTAAAGCGGTAGAGCGGTAAAGCGGTAAAGCGGTAGAGCGGTAAAGCGGTAGAGCGTTGGAGCGGTAAAGCGGTAGAGCATTGGAACGTTGGAGCGGTAGAGCGGTAGAGCATTGGAGCGCAATGGGCGCTCAGATCGCTTTGCGCTTTGGGCTTCAACGCTTCAACGCTGAGATCGCTTCAACGCTTCCAGAAGGAGAACGTATGACGACCCATCAGAGGCGACGTCTGGGAGTGTTAACCAGCGGTGGCGATGCGCCAGGGATGAACCCGGCGGTGCGTGCGGTGGTGCGTACCGGGTTGTATCGGGGCATGGATGTCTTTGCGATCTATGAAGGCTTGCAGGGGATGGTTGAAGGGGGCGACCTGATTCGGCAAATGAGCTGGGGTGATGTTGGTGGGATTCTCGCCAAAGGTGGGACGATCATCGGAACGGCGCGTTCAGCCGCATTTCGTACACGCGAAGGTCGCTTGCGAGCAGCGCGGAATCTGCTGGAGCATGAGATTGATAGCCTGGTCGTGATAGGCGGCGATGGTAGCCTGACCGGGACCAATATTTTTCGCCAAGAGTGGACAGGACTGCTAGAAGAGTTGGTGGAGCGGGGTGAGATTGACCGAGAGAGCGCTTCACGCCACCCATCGTTGTCGATTGTGGGTCTGGTTGGTTCTATTGATAATGATATGTTTGGCACCGATATGACCATCGGCGCTGATACCGCCTTGCACCGCATCACCGAAGCTATCGACGCCATTAGCAGCACCGCCTCGAGCCATCAACGCTCGTTTGTTGTGGAGGTAATGGGTCGCAACTGCGGATATCTAGCATTAATGAGCGGTATTGCAACTGGAGCAGACTGGGTCTTTATCCCGGAATACCCACCTGATGTGGATAACTGGGAAGATGTCATGTGCGAAGTATTGCTTCGTGGACGGGAAGTTGGACGTCGTGACAGTATTGTGATTGTCGCTGAAGGTGCTCGTGATCGCAATGGTAACCCAATTCGGAGCGATTCTATCAAGACCTTGCTTGAAGAGCGCCTGGGCGAAGATACGCGGGTTACGATTCTGGGCCATGTGCAGCGTGGTGGCTCGCCCAGTGCATTCGACCGCAATATGAGCTCGCTGCTGGGCTATGCCGCCGTCGAGGAGCTTTTGAATCCCCAGCCGGGAAGCGATTCGCAGCTGATTGGCATGCGCAACAATCGGGTGACACGGTCGCCTTTGATGTATTGTGTGGAACAGACCCATGCCGTCGCCGAGGCCATTGCCAACAAAGATTATGAACGGGCAATGGACCTGCGGGGCAGCAGTTTTCGCGAGTCGTTTCAGATTATGCGCACGCTGGTACGTTCATTACCGCACGATCCGGTACCAGGCCAGAGACGTATGCGGCTAGCAGTGATGCATGCGGGGGCATTGGCGCCAGGAATGAACACTGCTGCCCGTGCAGCGGTACGCATTGGGTTGGACCAGGGCCATGTGATGTTGGGCGTGCGCAATGGGTTTGTGGGCCTGATTGAAGGCGATATGTATGAACCCGGCTGGATGGGCGTCAGTGGGTGGGCAGCACAGGGTGGCGCCGAATTGGGCACCAACCGCAAAATCCCTTCGGGGAGTGATCTCTATGCGATTGCCCGCACGATTGAGTCACAGCAGATTGATGGCCTGCTGATGATAGGTGGCTGGCATGGGTATCAATCGGTCTACCGTCTGTTTTGTGAACGCCCCAACTTTCCCAGTTTCAATATCCCGATTGTCTGTTTACCCACCACCATCAATAATGATCTGCCGGGATCCGATTTAAGCATTGGCGCCGATACCGCTCTGAACTCTATTATAGATGCAGTCGATAAAATCAAACAATCGGCAGTCGCAACACGGCGCTGTTTTGTGGTAGAGGTGATGGGCCGATATTGTGGGTATCTGGCGCTCATGGCTGGGCTGGCAACCGGCGCAGAACGGGTGTATATCCATGAAGAGGGTGTCACCTACGTGATATGCTGGATGATCTGGAGAACCTGAAGTATGGGTTTGAGCATAGCAAGCGGCTAGGCTTGATTATCCGCAACGAGAATGTGAACCCGATCTACACTATTTCGTTTATGTGTGCGCTTTTAGAGGAAGAGAGCAATGATCTGTTTGAAGTGAGACAGGCTATTCTGGGGCATTTGCAGCAGGGTGGTCATCCCACCCCGTTTGATCGGATTATGGCGACACGTATGGCAAAACATTGTGTGGATTATCTCATACAGGAGTCTGATCGGGGTACCAACGGGGCATCATTTATCGGCCTGAAAGATGGGCATACCGAATTTTTCAGCCTGGAAGACTATCCCCGCATGATGGACCAGCAGTATGAGCGGGCCAAGTCTCCATGGTGGATGAGTATGAACGATATTGTGAAGGTTTTTGCGCTGGCAGAGCCGTCGCTATCAATTGTAAAAGAACAATAATCTGGGTACAGTGACTGTCGTTCGGCTAGAATGGCAGTCACCGTGCTGGCTCTTCCAGTGAAGCCGTTTCAGCCGGTAGCTGTCGGGCGATTTTATCGAGCGGATACCAGAATGAGACGATAAAGCCCACGATAATATGTTCGAGGGTAATCAGCAGGAAGAGCGCTGAGACGCCAAGTGCCTGCTCCTGACTGTAGAAGTAGGGTGGCGCGGTGAGCACCGCGATAAGCAGGGCATCGCGTACGCCCACGCCGGCAATCGAGATGGGCAGGATTTGCAAGATGGCGATCAGAGCCGAAACACCGATGACGAGCGACAGTGGTACATGCACATCCAGCGCGATAAAGAGCAGCCAGAGTCGCCAGAAGGTAAAGAAAGCCGAAATAAGCGAGGCTGTACCCACAAGCAGTACCAGACGCGGATGCAGGGTGAGCGAACTGATCTGACTGTTCCAGCGCTGGAGCGATTGCTGCAAGCGGGCCGGGACGATACGTGGCAGTACCGTGGTGAGCAGCCATTGACGCGGGCCACGCACCGCCATCAGCACGGTGAGCAGGGTCAACCCCAGCCCCATGCCGGCGACAAGCACGGTTTGGAGGGCTGGATGGGGCAAGAGCTGCCCCAATGCCAGAATCCCCAGCGTGGCAAAAGCCGCCATCACCAACAGGTCACAGAGGCGGTCCAGCATCACACTGAGCAGACCAGGGGCGAGCGGGTGGCCGTGATCACGCAGGTACCAGGCTTTAGCCAGGTCACCGGCCTGACCAGGGGTGACCGAGCCAAGGAAGATGCCCACCGTGTACAGACCCAGCAGGGTTCGCAGCGGCATCCGGATCTCCAGGTCATGGAGCAAAAGTTGCCAGCGCCACGATTTGATCAGCAAAAATGGCGGCATGAGCAGCAGCGAGAGCAGAATAGGCCATGGGTCCGCGTTGCGCAAAATGATCCACAGCTGCTCAATATCGCTGTTGACGAGAAACAGGATCAGCAGCAGCGGCCCGATCAGTCGTAAGAGCCAGGGAAGCCAGGTACGCATGGTTCGTTACATTTCCTGGTGGTGCTGAACTGCGGCAAGCTGACGCCGGAGCGCGGCGAGTTGCTCAGCCAGCAGGCCAAACATAAAGACGATAATACTGCCAACAAACAGAATGACCGCCGAATTGGGAATATGGAAGCGTGATGGGTCGGTCACAAAAAAGCTAATGAGAAACGAAATCAGCGCCAGCAAGAGCATCATCACCGAGACCGGAAAGAAGACCCGTAGCGGGGCAAACAGGGCGATCATGCGTAGAATAATCAGCCCAAACTTGATGCCATTGCGCAGCACTTTCTGGCCGCTGCGGCGCCCTGTCGCTCACGGGCAATAATCGGCACAAAGCCGACACAGTAGCCGGCCTGGGCTAGCGCCAGCGTGCTGGTGGTGGGGTACGAGTAGCTGTTGGGCAGCAAGTGCAAAAATTCAAGAATGACCGTGCGACGCATGGCGCGGTAGCCACTGGTCAGATCATGAACGGGCATCTCAACCAGATAACTGCCCAGCCGATCAAGCGCACTGTTGCCAAAACGACGGGCACGCGTTCCGCCTTTGGTCGCACTCGTACGTGCACCGACGACCATATCATAACCTTCATTGAGCATACCTAGAATATCGGGAATATAAATCGGATCCATCTGTCCGTCCGCATCCATCAGAAGCACCACGTCACCAGTGGCATAGCGCAGGCCGGTTTTGACCGCAGCACCATTGCCGCGGTTGGTGGCATGGCTTACCACGCGGGCACCGGCGGCGGTCGCCTGTGCCGCCGTATCATCGCTAGAGGAGTCGTTGACGACCAGGATTTCGGCATCCGGGAGGTAGGTGCGGATTGTCTGAATGACCTGGGCAATGCCATGGGCTTCGTTGTAGGCGGGGAGAACCACACTCACGCGAAAAGAGCAGACGACTGGCTCAACCGTACTGGTGTCGGGTTGGGTATGCGTTCCTACGCCGCGGTTGGATGCTGCTCCTGGTATCGTCACGGTTTGCTCCTTATGTTTCGATCTGTACGGCGTTGATCATGAGACTGAGCGGACGGGTATCAACGCTGTCAGGTGTAACGTGCGCCGGTATGAAAATGGGCGCGTTGAGGCCCAGTTCGAGACGTTGCTGGCCGGCCAGCGATGCGGGTATGGGGAAACGGTAGGTGCGCCACTGGCCGCTGCTCACGGGCAGAGTCAGGTGCGTGCCAACCATGGCGGCCGGTTGGGCCGGGTTTGTGTTGGCTGCATCGGCACGTATCGTAAGCTGTAACGGCGTCGGTTCGGGTGTGCCGCCGGCCATGCGCAGGGTGAGCACGCTGCCAGTTTGCAGCGGCTCAGGCAAAGGCAACACCAGCCGTCCCTGGCCCTGCAGCCAGCGGTAGGTGACGCGATGGTTTTCGGCCAGATCAACCGCCTCACCTGGGGAGAAGCCCTGAATATAGCCGAGGTCGAGGCCATTACCGAGCACCAGGCTGCTGGTCGGCGGGGGGCGGAGCCATTGCAATGCCAGCGCCTGCACATCTTCACTGGCACGCTCTTCGGCCGAGTTGAAGTAGGTCGCGCCAGTTCGGTCTTCTGCTGGCGGCGAGCAATATCACCACGGGCCAGCGCAATGCGCTGGGAGTCACGGTTGCCCATCAGCTCCTGGGCAGCATCATACTGTTGCTGGGCAATCAATGCAAAGGCCAGCTCAGCACGCTGATCGACCAGACCGTTGTGCGTTTGCATTGCCTGTTCGAGTTCGGCCCTGGCACGGTCATAATCGTCAGCAGCAAACGCCTGGGCCGCCGCCGCACGATGCATCTCGGCAGTCGCGGTGCGCTGAATCAGCTCAGGATAGTTGCGATAGCTCAAGCTCAAGCCAAGAAACGCAGCCGTCATCAGCAGTGCCAGCAGACCATGCCAGCGTTGTTGCCAGAGGGTACGCAGCATGGTCATCGGATTGCTGAGCCACCATGCGCCGTAGAGGATAAGTATCAACCAGACTGGCAGCAGATAGCGCGGCTCGATATGCATAATCATCATCGCCACGATGGTATAGAGCAACCAGCAGAGCGCTAGCCAGCGAAAGGCGCCTTCCCGTCGACCGATGGGGGCTGCCAGTGCGGCTAAACCAGTAGCGGTAAAAGCGAACCAGATGAGATCACCGGCGACGCCCAGCGGCCAGGTCGCTTGCAGTGGGCGACCGTAGTAGCTTCGTTTGGTCGCCATATCCTCCAAAAACTGCGCTTTCCAGATATGCTGAAAGTGGAACCAGGCGTTGCGCCAGAGCAGCTGCCAGAAGCCAACCGGGTCGGCCTGAAACATGCGCATGGTGTCGTTGACCGCAAAGACCTGACGTTCACCCTGGGGCATGGTTTTGAGTATCTCAACGCCCTTTTCCGGGTACTTCTCCACATGCAGCCAGAGATTGACCGGGCCGATGGTATCAACCAGGATGATCTTCTCATAGACCAGATAGTTGCGGATAGTCCATGGAACGACCATGAGCGCACAGGCAACCAGCACGATTGCCATGGCCCGCAGGGGGATGTACGAACGCCAGCGCTCTACCAGCGATAGCGCTGGTGCCGCTGCTGATGTGTCGAGGCTACGACGGTAGCGCCGCTCTTCAAGCACCAGCCAGAGCAACACAAAGGGGGCGCCATAGAGCGTGGGTGAGCGGGCAAGGGCGCCCAGGCCCAGGGCCAGACCTGAGCCAGCCAGCAGGTACCAGCGACGCGAGTCGCGCCACCAGATCAGCAGCCAGAGGTGCAGCACCAGGAAAAAGAAGAACGTTGGTTCGCTAAAGAGATGCACAGGCAATTCCACCAGGGGGTACCAGACGGCCGTAATCGCTGCGGCGATGAGGCCAGCCCGTGGTTGGAAGAGCCGCCGGGCCAGATCATAGACCATGGGAATGGTCAGCACAATCATCACCGTTTGAGCCACACGAATAAGCCAGATACCATCGATATTGCCCAGAATAATACTGATACGGATCATCAGTGCAAAGAGAAAGACGTGCAGTGGTGGACGAATGAGCCAGAAATCATCGATGTATGCACCAGTGGTAGCAAATCGCAATGCTCGCTGATAATAGTCGCCATCGTCGGCGGGGGAGAACTGCGGCTGCAGCTGATTGACGCTGGCAAACCAGATGCGCAAAGCCGCTCCTGCGAGCATGAGCAACAGCACCGTGGCTGCGATGAACCAGCGTTGGCGACGTTCAGACCCTGGCGTCATAGCTTCTTCGGTCAGTCGGTGTGAGAGATCGTGTGTTTGCATAGGGAGCAGTATACCATGGGTCTGGTGTACATCAGATAAGGGTGACGCGATTGTTTCGCTTCTCATACCAAATGGCGTTCATCGATAAAAGAGAGTCTGATTCCGTATCAGACGGGGGCGCGAACAGCCACGGCGGTGGGGACGCGAGGCGCGAACAGCGTAGGTGCGGCTTGCAACGCGGCACGCGAGGCGGCAACGAGGCGCTCCGTGTCTTAATCGAAGCGCATACCAGTGATCACCTGAATTTGGTATCATGGATGTTTGGACGTTATGCACTGATACGCAAGAGAATCTGCTCCAGTTCAGCGCAATGGCGTTGCCACGAGTAGTGCGCTACCACCCGTTCACGAGCTTGTTGTCCCATCTGCATAGCAGCAACCGGGTTTTCCAGCAGCCGGGCAATGGCGGTTGCAAGGTTGCGGTGGTCACCTTCGTGGAAGAGCGTTCCCTCTTGCCCATCACGAATAATGGTGTTGAGTGGCGGCAGGTCGGCCGTGACAACGGGCAAACTGGCGGCCATATATTCAAAGACTTTGAGTGGCGACCAGAAAAAGCCAGCAGCGCCCAGCGCGGGATGGGCGGCGGTGCGAAAAGGCGCGACGCCGATGCTGGCGCGGTGGAGCCAGGCTGGCACCTCGGTGTAGGGCAGCATGCCGGTAAAATGAAACGCATCGGCACGAGGTGCGGCCAGCCGCTGTGCCTGATCGCGTTCGGGGCCATCACCCAAAAATACAAAACGACAGGAGTACCCTTGATGCAACAGCAGCAGCGCGGCATGTACCAGGTCTCTGGCACCATGCCAGGCGCGGAATGAACCAGCGAAGATCACGATGGGCGGGTTATCTGTGTTCTGTGTGGTATGCTCGATGGGTTCAGGGCGGGCAAATGCCGTAACATCGGCGCCCCAGGGCAATTCGGTGATTTTGCTGCGGGGAACATCGGGCGGTATCGTGCTCTGCAACGGCGTGATAAGATGGCTGGCCCAGTGGCATTGTTGTACCGCCCAGCGACGCATGGGTTGGCCCAGCGCATCATCCAGACGGCGTTTGAAGATGACCGGTGGATCGACGATCAGAGCGTTCACTTCGAGCAGGCTGGGGACGGCAGCACGATGGGCAGCCCAGATACCGGCACCGGCAAAGTTATAGTAGCGCTCCA
Source organism: Chloroflexaceae bacterium (assembly GCA_012034075.1). Classification (GTDB taxonomy): domain Bacteria; phylum Chloroflexota; class Chloroflexia; order Chloroflexales; family Chloroflexaceae; genus JAAURD01. Next base: position 17,619 of record JAAURD010000019.1, read on the forward strand.
TCACCACGTCGGGCTGAATGGCCTGGAGCAGGCGCACAACCGGCCAGACCGTGAGCAGGGAAACGGCTCGCGGCAAATCGAGATGATGCAGATGAAAGCCGTCGAGCCGTTGTGAGACGGGTCGTACCAGTGGCGCCAGGTGCAGGCGTGGCTGTTGGCTGGTCGCCACAAGATGCACGGTGTGACCACGCAGGGCAAGGCCACGGGCGACCTGGTGGGCATGGGTGGAGCCGCCCAGGCTGCCGGGTACGGGAATGCCACTGGCAAGGTACAGGATCCGCATAGATCAGGAAGGAGTCAGGTCTTGCAGCGGAGCCAAGCGTTCCAAGGCGTCGGTAATGGCTTGGCGCACTTCGGCGTCAGGGTCTTCCAGGTGCGCCATCAGCAAGCGCACGGCGCGTTGATCGCCCATCAGGCCAAGCGACTCAGCAGCGGTACGACGTACTCGTGCATCGATATCGTTCAGTACTTTGAGGAGTGGATCGATGGTTCGGTCGTTGCCGACACGGCCCAAGGCCCAGGCAGCGGCTTCGCGTTCGGTGGGGTTGGGGCTGGTCAGGCTCTGCACAAATGCCTCCTGATTCACATGTAATTTAACGAGAGCGCCAATGGCAGCTTCTCGTACCTGGGGTTGATCATCGTTGAGGCTGGACATGAGCGATTCGACCGCCTGATTGGCCTGAATTTGGCCCAAGGCCCAGGCAGCATGTTCGCGCACATGCGCATCTTCATTGGTAAGTGCTGCTATCAGTGGAGCGGTCGTACCCAGGCCAATTTGCACCAGGGCAGCGGCAGCAGCCTCACGAATCTCCTGATCCCAGTGTGCCAGGGTCTCAATCAGCGGTGGGATAGCACGTTCACCAATGGCAATGCACTGCGGCCAGTCGCCTTTAATAATCCAGTATCGTGCATTATCTTCGCTGCGATCAGCCGGTTGCCAACCGACACCCTCCAGTGCTTCGGCGGCACGCCAGCGCACATCCTGATCGTGATCGCGCAGGGCTTCTTGCAGCACCGGGATGGCGTCCGGGCCAATCTTCACCAGCGCACTGACGGCGGCTTTGCGTACCCCCCAATCGTTGTACCGGAGGGTTATGGCGAGGGATTCAATCGCAGATGGATGACCAATTTGACCGATAACACCAGCCACCGCTTTGCGGATTGACTCCGAGTCGTTTTGCAGCGATTCGTTTAAGCGCGGTAGAGCCGTTTCGCCAATTCGCACCAGCGCCCAGAACGCAGCCTGACGCGCATCGGTTCGGCGATCCACCAGCGCATTGATCAACAGCGGCACAGCGGCCGGCCCAACATTGACCAGGGCCCAGAACGCAGCCTGACGCACTTCCGCTTCTCTATCGGTGAGGGCTGCGATGAGGGGTTCGGCTGCCGGTGCCCCAACGGCAACGCAGCGGTCCCACTGGCCTTTCATCATCCAGTAGACTGCTGCAATAGAGCTGTTGTCGGGCTGCCAGCCAATTTTCTCAAGCACTTCGGTGGCACCCTGACGCAACACCAGTGATTTGCCCTGGACTGCTTCAAACAGCGGTTCGATGAGTAACGTCTGGCGTTCCTCAGCATCCATTCGTAAGCCCATCTGCACCAGCGCCCAGAAGGCGGCTTCCCATTCATTCTGGTCCCAGTAGCGCAGCACGGCAATGAGTGGCGGTGCGGCACGACCGTCGCCTATTTCGCCCAGGGCCCACGCCGCTGCTTTACAGACAATCTTTTCTTCATCTTTGAGAACGGCAATCAGTGGGTCTAATGCGCGAGGGTCACCAAGTTGGCCCAAGGCCCAGGCGGCATTTTCGCGCACACTCGGCGAATCGTGGTTGAGCGCATGAATAAGTGGCTCAACTGCCTGGGTATCACCAAGGTGACCCAGTGCTCGTGCTGCACTTTTACGAATGCGTTCATCTTTCTGATAGCTCAGAGCTTTTATTAAGCCTTTGGTATCACGGCGGGCGATTAGTCTGTCGATGTCGGGTGGGCCAAATAACCCCATCATAGCCTGTTCTCTCCTACGCCTATGGTAGACGTTGTGTTTCGATTCCGTTTTCTATTATACTGATCTCAGGCTCCCCTCCAGTATCAAATCACCGGTGAAGGCTCTGACACCAGGCGGATCGGAGGCATATTGAGGGGGGGTTACGCTTTGGTTGAGAAATCACCCACCGTAGAATCGGATGATTCGGAATCGTTTGATTGGGGCGCAGGTGGCGGCTCATGCATCAGCCAGTAATAGCAGACGGTGGCTACAGGGATGAGTAACCAGAAGTTGAGCAGGCGAAAGATAATGGCGCCGGGCACGGCCATGGCGCCCAGACCCATTTGCGAAAGCACGGCAACCAGGGCAGTTTCGACGGTACCGCCACCGCCGGGCAACACATTGAATGTACTGGTGACGAGGGCAACCCCAAAAGCCGTCATCATCACCGGAAACGTCGTTTCGATCTGCAGGCTATGGAAGACCATGAGCATGGCAAGGCTGTGGCCACAGAGTGCCAGCAGCTGAATAAGCACCAGCAAGGCGACATCACGGCGGCGCGAGGCAACCAGTTTACGACCATTTGACAGCTCATTGACCAATCTCCGGGCCCATGAGTCATCCCAATCACGGCGAAACCAGTGAGCGACCAGGTTGTGGATGCTCACCAGCCAGTGGGTTAATTGCTCTTCGCGACGGGTAAGAATAAAAAAGACCCCACTGATCACAAAGAGCGCAACGAATGCAGCAAGCAGACTGGCGCCACCAGTTGCCAGTTGATGAGCGGTCATAAAGATCAGACTAAAGCCAAAGGTAATGAGCATGGCGCAGATATAGCTGATCATCTCGAGCGAGGCCACCAGGGTTGCCTGACCGGTAGGGACGCCACGCCGACTGATAATGCTGGCAAAAAAGGCGTAGCTGCCGACACCACCGGCAGGCACGGACTGGCTGATGACAATAGCAACCAGTGTGGTGGCCCAGAGACGCATGATCCCCAGGCGATAGCCCAGCGATACCAGCACCACTTGCAAGACCTGGGAGGATATCAGGTAGCTCAGCAGAATCGTGATTAACGCAATTATCAGCCAGAGGGGATCAGCATGACTGGCGGTTTCCAGAGCTTTGAATAGCTCCTCACGATTGAGAAAAGCGACCAGCAGAATGATCAGGCTGATGATTCCACTGATAATCAGACGCCAGTGTTGACCGCGCATCGGTCTACCCTTTCCCTTGCCCGAAACCTGTTTCCTGGCATAGCTGCGGTGCCTGGTTCCTGATGGGCGATAAACATTGTTGGAGCTACACCGTCACCATCACCCAATGTGATGGTTGATCTCTCGCCTAATAGCGAATCATAAACTGACTTTCATTGCAGACTGGTTCAATCCAGGTGACTTCGACATGATGTACCCGTGCGTTGGAGGGACCACTATAACACCAGGTGAGTAATCGATGGACTGCGGTGCGTGGCCCTTCAAACATGGCCTCAACCCGCCCATCGGGAAGATTTTGGACCCAACCAACGATACCAATGCGGCGTGCTTGTTCGCAGGTAGCTGCACGAAAGTTGACACCCTGGACATGTCCCGAAATAACCACGTGAGTTCGTACACGTTCCATAACCTGCTCCTTATATCAATACATCATACCGTATAGCAATCAGATGCCTCACATGTGCAATATCCATGGGTATGCTAACCAATGTATGTGGTTTTGAGCAGGGTGATATAGTGCTGCCCACCTTTTGTGTTCGGGTAGCCATCCGGCACACGATAATATGACGATCCGGTAGCAAGAATGTTGAACCCATATGACCGGCACAGCTGTTTGACTCGTGAACGACGGATAGATAGACTGATATGGTTGACTGGACGGTCGGCTACAGCACGATACCCCTGCCAGGCATACAGGATCTGGTGTACTGGATGCAGCCGACTGAATTTGCCAAAATAGAGTTGGGCTATCCCGCCACAACGTAAACAACGTGCCACCTCGGCAATATAACGAACAAACAGATGGTAGGACGGCAGATGTTGGAGTACAATAAAGGAGTAGATAAAATCAACACTCTGCGATGCAACCGGAATGCTCGCTCCATCAGTCTGCATCAGGCGCACATTTTGTCGCCCTTGCGCCTGTAAAAAGGCTGTCACGGTCTCGTGTTCGGCATGAATATCAATCCCTATGACTTCGGCAAAGTACAGCGCGGCCGTATTGATAAGGCGACCGCCACCATAGCCAATTTCCAGCGCAATTTTTGCCTCAGGATTCGCAAAATGCGCACAGACTCTGGGTGTCAGTATGTGCGTTGTAAAATCCCAGGCACCCCGAATCATCGCCTGTGAAACATCGTTTGACGCTTCACGATTAAACCAGCGCTGGAATGCTTGCTCACCCGCAGCACGAGCGTGACGAATAGCAACGATATATTTTTGCTGGTAGTCGATCAGGGACATACGTTGATACACAGGCTGTGCTGAATGGATGTATCATCAGGACAACCGCACGATGGTTGTACCCATTTTTCGTTCATGGGGTAAAGCCTTCTTTATCGTAGCACAGACTGCCCTATGCGTCAATATGAGCAAACACACCAGGCCGTATCATTAAAGAGAATGATTCCTTTGCCGCTGACGTAAGGCTTCAAAGAGGATAATACTCCCCGCTACGGCGGCATTGAGCGACTCGGTTCGTCCAACTATCGGGATACTGATGGTTTCGTTGGCAAGGGCGATCCCCTCAGAGCTAATCCCCTGGGCCTCACTGCCTATCAGCAACGCAGCGTCATTGCACCAGTTAACATCATAATATGACTGTTCTGTCCGGATTTGGGTTGCGTACACATGCGCTAATGGTGCAACAATCTGGGCAATGGTTGACCAGTCCAGCCCGGTTTGCAATGGCAGCGAGAAGTGCGCCCCCATCGCCGAACGAGTCACTTTAGGGCTATAGCAGTCAGCAGTGCCCTGGCTACAGAGCACCTGCGCTACCCCGGCTGCTTCGGCCGAGCGTAAGAGCGTCCCAACATTACCGGGATCCTGCACCCCATCGAGAATCAAGATCAGACCAGGTGGTGCTTGCAGGTCTGGCCATGATGCTACCGCGACCACACCCTGTGGGCTAACGGTAGCAGACGCAGCTGCAACCACATGCTCACGAGCAGCATAGGAGTGTGGTTGGTGCTGCAATTGGGAGCAGAGTTGCCGACCAGCAGCTGTGCTCACGAGTTGATCGGGAGCATAAAGCACCAGGTGAAGTGGCGTTACACGGTTCAATGCTTCGGCTACCAGTCGAACACCTTCAAGCACAAAACGGCGCTCGCTCAGACGCTGGTGCTGCTGGGTGTTAAGCGAGCGCACATACTTTACATGTGGATTACTAGTACTGGTAATCACTTAGTGAACTGGAATGTGGGCTATGAAACAGCCCGTGTTTGGGCTACCACGGCACTGAAGGCACGCGGGTCATGCACCGCAATATCAGCGAGCATTTTGCGGTCAATCTCAATACTTGCCTGTTTGAGCGCCTGTATTAGGCGGCTGTATGTGGTTCCGTTCATACGTGCGGCTGCGTTGATACGCTGAATCCACAACCGACGAAATTCACGCTTGCGATTGCGGCGGTCACGGTACGCATACGACAGCGCGTGCAGCAGTGTCTCATTGGCACTACGAAAACGACGGCTGCGACTCCCGCGGTACCCGCGAGCCTGGCGTAACACTTTGTTGTGACTCTTGCGAGCAATTACGCCGCGTTTAATCCGAGTCATAGGTCCTGATCACTCCTCTTGTCTTGATAGTACTGTTTCGGGAATAGCATACAACGGTCTCTATTTCAGACCATAAGGCAATGCCACCTCAAGGTGATGGCGATTGGTTTCACTGGTTGGTAGCATTTTACCATAGAGTCGACGAACACGTTTGTGTCGATTACGTTTCACGCCCCGACCCTGTTTGGCCTGCAACACATGGCCATTACCAGTAACTTTAAAGCGGCGCTTAGCGCCCTTATGTGTCTTCATCTTCGGCATTTCATTCTTTCCTTGTGTTTATCTTCTGGGTTTGCGTTGTGTTTTTTGTGCTTGCTGGCGTGTATCTTGCGGCTGATTGAGTGTATCAGCAGGCTTGTCAGGCAGATCGACCTCATCCAGGTCATCATCGGCTTCGTCGTCGATATCATCATCGGCTTCGTCATCGAAGTCATCAATATCATGTGCTTCGAGATCGGTTTCATCAACTGTCATGATATCTTCATCTTCGATACTATCTGCTTCTGTATCATCGGATGCCTTAGACGGAAGTGCTGCGGCCTCTTGTTGCGCAGAACGTTTGCCTTTGGTGTTCTGACCATCCGTCACCTGACGTGCCTGTTTGGACTGTTCCCGTTCGCGTCTGGTTTGTTCTTTATGTGATTGTTGGGCAGCCTTCAGCACTTTTGCATTGGGTGCAAGCACCAAAAAGAGGGCACGACTTTCCATCTGCGGTTTTTGCTCAACAATAGCAATATCACGCAGTTGCTCAATAATCTGGTCGAGTTGATCACGCCCAATATCGGTGTGGGCCATCTCGCGCCCACGGAAGCGCAAGGTGAACTTCACTTTATCGCCAGCCAGCAAAAAACGACGAGCGTGCCTGGCTTTGACTTCAAGATCATGATCATCGGTTTTGGGGCGCAGGCGCACTTCTTTTAGCTCAATCTGCTTCTGATTTTTGCGTGCCTCGCGCTCCTTTTTGCTCTGCTCGTAGCGAAATTTACCATAGTCCATCAGGCGGCACACCGGTGGTGAGGCATTGGGCGCTACTTCCACCAGATCGAGGTCGCGCTCATCGGCCATGCGTAGGGCTTCACCAATTGAGACGATGCCCACCTGAGCACCATGCTCATCAATCAGCCGAACTTCACGCGCTCGTACTCGCTGATTAATGCGAAAACGGTCTTTAATAAGGACACTCCTTTGGTACAGTTATCCACCATCGGGACTTGTTACAAGAAACCGAGGTCTTACTCTCTCTTTAGTATACCGTTGTCAAAGCGGTTCGTCAACTTTTTTCTGGTACTACCGTGATAATAGCCAAGATCGTCAGCGGTGTGATGCCAGGACTTCAGCAGCAACGCGCTGTCCGAGTTCAACCGCAAAGTTTGTGCCACGGTCCCATGGGTACACCTGACTCATACTGGCCCAGTACAGACCGGGCAGCGGTGTCGCCAATGGTGGAATGGCCTGGCTATGATTGAGACCAACAATGGGTTGTGCATAGGGGACGCGGTGCAGCCATGTTGCCCGAATCCAATCAGCTTGAAAGTGTGGGTTGAACTGCGGTAGTACCGCGATAAACTGTTCGACCAGTTGTTCCATGCTCATCTGAAACGCAGGATGATCGGCGGGGAGATAATCGCCACAGTAAATCAGATGATCGCCTCCGTAATGGCTTGGCTCAATAAAATTGGTATGCTCAACCAGTGCCAGAAAGGGAAACGTGCGTTTATCCATCCCTTGCATCCAGTAGAAATGCGGCGTGAGCTGGTGTTTCAGAGCAAGCACCAGCACGACAGCACCAAGCGAACGGAGTTGCAACAATCGATCAAGGTATGTCTCTGGGAGCTGTGGCGCCAGACGGGCCAGCAGACGCGGTGAACCAGTGGCAATAATGCGGTCGTAGTGTTGTTCACCGGCGGGACTCTGGAGGTGCCAGCCAGTCTGTTGGGCCTGGAGCTGATGAACTGGCGTCTGTAATCGCACACTGACGCCATGCTGTTCGACTGCTGCGACCAGTGCATCGACAAACCCCTGGAAACCGCCGACAAAATAGCCGAGCTTGAATGAACGAGCACGGAAGCGTGCCCAGAGCCAGGCCATATTTACATCATAGGCATACGGGCCAAATTTGCCTTCGAGGAGTGGGCGAATAATCGAGCGATAACTGCCCGGTCCCATCCAGCGCAATGACCATTCGGCGGCGGTATGTCCTTCGAGACGTTGCCAATCGTTGTAGACAAACTTGAGAAAGGCCACTACCAGACCAAAGCGCAGCCGTTCAAGTGGCGGTATCGCTGGGAATCGCAACACATTGGAAGGGCCATCAATCGGATAGAGCCGCCCTTGCCACCACTGGGCAGTCACCGGCTGACGAAAGAACAGCTGGTCCTGATAGCCTATCTGCGCCACCAATCCCCGAATAGCGGTGTCGGTCTCGAAGAGATGATGATAAAAGCGTTCGAGCGGCCATTCCCAGCGCTCATCACGGAAACCCGAAGCCAGGCCCCCCGCTTCGGGTGCAGCCTCATACACCGTTACGGCATGACCGGCACGAGCCAAATCATAGGCAGCAGCAAGACCCGCAATACCGGCCCCAATAATAGCGATTTTCACAGGGCTGTACTCCTGGCCGCATCGGTGGGTTCTGTTTCACCCTCATCCTGGCGACTGGGTATGCTCGTGGTTGCTGCTGGCTCGGTTTCTAGCGCATCAATATCGATTGCGGCAGCGCGTTCAATATCCTGCCAACTCAGGCTCTCACGCAGCATATAATAGGCCCCCAGCAAGGTAATGGGTAACCAGAGGGTGGCGTGCAAGACAATCACATAACTACTGGCAATTGCCTGCCCCAATCCGGCACGGGTGAGGATAAAGATACCAGGTGCATCAAACACACCAATATGACCTGGTGTTGAGGGAATGGTCGTAAAGAGATTGACCACAGCCGCCATGAGCATGAGCACCGGAAAGGGAATGTTGAGCGCAAAGGCATGCATCACGAACCAGTAGGTGCATGTTTCAACCAGCCAGATCAGACAGGACAGGCCAAAGATCAGCGCAATGGTTGACGGCTTGCGTAAGGCCATCAGGCCGGTAATAACATTATTGAGCATGCACTGAGCCGGTGAGCGCCAACGCTCTGGTACAAACCGATTGATCATCCAGCCAGAAAAGGAACTGAGTGTCTTTGGTTGGGCAACAATCGCCAGTATTACCAGCAGAACGACCCCAAAAGCCATACTCAAGAAGAGCGCCAGACCAGTGAGTTCGGGTGGCAGTGGCGCAGAGGGAAGCGCAATACCGATAAAGAGCAACAGGGCCAGTCCATCAAACAGACGCTCTAATATGACCGTTGCCAGCGAGGCGCTCATGGCGATGCCTTCTTTGCGGCGCAGCACATAACTCCGCAGCAGTTCGCCAGCACGGGCCGGGTAAATATTGTTGCCCATATAGCCAATGGTTACCAGGGGAAAGAGACGTTGAATCGACACCGGTCGAATAGGCTGCAACATCAATTGCCAGCGCCAGCTGCGGATCCATGTAGCAACCCCATAGACACACACCGCTGGAATCAGCCAGCCATACTGCGCATTAGCCAGGTGGTGCAAAAACTCGTGCAGATTCAGGCCATAGAGTGCAATCGTGAGAAAGAACAGGCTGATGATCAGCCCCAACCAGAATTTCCAGTTACGCAATCAGGCACTCCTTATGTATCGGCATCTTGTAGATAAGCTACTCACCAGAACAAAAGTATCTGAAATTCGTCTTCTCTATCTGACTATGCTGCATCGGCGAAAGCACAGAGTGCCTCTCTTTACCCTCATTAGAATGCTTCAAGGCTCTTGAGATGCTGGCTCATCTGATGCCTGTAGGCGGTCAGGGCCTGGTTCACCTGCTGATACTCCAGCGTTATTTGCTGGATTAAGGTTGCCATCTCGTCAAACTGGCCTGCCTGTGCCTGTTGCTCAAGTGCCTGACAGAGCGCAGCGAGAGTCTTGGCGCCGAGCTGAGCACTATTTGATTTGAGACTATGTACTGGCTGAATGACATCCTGAGGGGCATACTGGTCATATGCTGCTTGGATCGCGGCAAGATACCTGGGTGCCTGGTTCAGGTAAACGTTCATGATCTCTATCACGAATGAACGGCTACCCAAGTCCTGCTCAAGTTGAAACAATGCATCCAGATGAACCGGTTTGGCCTTATCGGTTGGTGCAGCAGCAAACATCACGTCCCGGTCCGCCTGGACTCGTGGTGTATGGCTTGCCAATGGATGGCAACGGTACAATGCCTGGCTGAGTTCTTCCACATGGATCGGTTTGCTGACGTAATCATTCATCCCAGCGGCCAGACAGCGTTCACGGTCACCTTGCATCGCATAGGCCGTCATCGCAATAATCGTGGGTTGACGGTCTGTTGGCAAGAGCTGGCGAATACGACGTGTCGCTTCCAGTCCATTCATGTCCGGCATCTGCACATCCATTAACACCACATCATACGATTGGCGCTGCAATGCATCAAGAACTTCGAGTCCATTGGCTGCTACATCGGCACGATAGCCCATTCGTTCAAGCAGCTTGAGCGCCACTTTCTGATTCACCGTGCTATCTTCTGCCAACAAAATGTGCAGCGACGGTACATCTTGGATATGGGTGATTTGACGCGATGATGGCTCCATCAAGTCGGGTTCGATAGGTGTGTTCGTAAAAAGACGAATAAGTAACTGGTACAGTTGTCCCGGTTTAATTGGCTTGGCAAGCAGTGCCGTGATCAGGGTGCGCACACTGCGTGACAGTTCATTGCGCAGATCAATGGATGTCCATAAAATAATCGGCAACGCATCGATCCCATACATTGTGCGTATCTGCTTGACGAGCGTAATGCCATCACCATCAGGCATATGCATATCAATAATTGCCAGATCAAACGGACCTTCGTGCTCAAGCAGATCGAGTGCTTCTTGACACCGATCTGCCAATCGTGGCTGCATTTGCCACATACTAGTCTGATGCAACAAAATCTGGCGATTGGTTGCATTATCATCAACTATCAGTACGCGTTTACCGGATAAATGTGGTTGATATGGTTGACGGTAGTCTGGTAGGTCGATGTTAACAGGCTCGGTGAGAATGGTAAAGAAGAATGTAGAACCAACACCGCTCGTGCTTTCTACCCACATATCACCCCCCATAATCCGGCTCAGGCGCTGACTAATGGCTAGGCCCAGACCAGTCCCGCCATAGTTGCGGCTCGTTGAGAGGTGCGCCTGACTAAACGATTTAAACAGCCGGTCTATCTTTTCGGCAGGAATACCCATACCCGTATCACGTACCGAAAACGTCAATCGCTGCCGTGACTGCGAATCATGCAGCCGTTCATGGGTTGATTGTTCAGCAACCGCAAGGGGTTCACTCGATACAGTAATAACAACCTCGCCCATTTCCGTAAACTTGACTGCGTTACTGAGCAAGTTCACCAGAATCTGACGCAAGCGCGTGACATCGCCTACAATGATTTCAGGGCATGCATCATCCAGCACATAGGCCAGATCAATCGGTTTGCTTGTTGCATTGGGCGCCACCAGGTCAAGTGCCTCTTCAATACACTCACGTAGATCAAATGGCTGCTTTTCAAGCTCCATCTTATCAGCATCGATCTTGGAAAAATCGAGAATGTCGTTGATGATTGCCAGGAGTGTGTTGCCACTGGTGCGAATAATCTGGGCAAACTCGCGCTGATCAACCGAAAGACTGGTATCAAGTAGTAATCCAGTCATGCCAATGATAGCATTCAAGGGCGTGCGAATCTCATGGCTCATATTCGCCAGAAATTCGGATTTTGTTCGTGTTGCTGCTTCGGCCTGGGTATGTGCATCCTGGAGCTCGAGTTCAACCAGTTTGCGATGGGTGATATTCTCATGCGAAACGACCACCCGCACCGGCCCGCCACCAAGCATACGTGAGGCGCTACCAATAAACCAGCGTTTTTCGGTGGGCGAATGGCAGGGATATTCAATATCAAAATAGTCAATCTCACCGTTAATCACCGCCCGAATACCGTTGGCAAAGGGCCATGCCTCTTCGGAGCACTCCCCACTGGCATTGTCACAGACATCGAGATAATTTGTGCCCTCGGCTATGTTCTGACTGATCGGTGGATTGGATTCAGCAAAGTCATTCCAGGCTTTATTCACCCCAATAATGGTACCATGCTCATCTAGTACCGCAATATGGGAGGGCAATGAGTCGAGAACCGCGCGGGTAAAACGTTCGGTCTCCTGACGACCCGGTTCAGCCTGTTTCCGTGGGGTCATATTTTCTAGAAACCCAGCACATAGATTGGTTTCCCGACGTGATCTCGTACCATACTGATCGTCACATTCGCCCATATTATCGCCTTATAACGATCATAATAGCGCTGTTCAAGCCGGTATATCTGGCTATCGCTTGCACGCTGCTCTTGCTCAATCATCGTCCGGTACCAATTGGCATCATCCGGGTGGACAATATCTTGGAGCGTATACTGGCACAATGTTTCTTCGTCATACTGCATCATTGTGCAGAAGGCTTTATTGGCCTTGAGGATCTGTCCCTGCATATTGCTGATAAAAATGCCCAATGGCCCATCTTCAAACACCAGCCGGAAGTGCGTTTCCTTCTCGCGCAGCAGGTCTTCCATCTGTTTGCGATAGGTGATATCGCGAATCATCTTGATAAAACCACGCAGATAACCCTGATGATCATACAGCGCATTTACCGTGATATCCGCCCAGAAAAGTGATTTATCGCGCCGCATGCGCCACTGTTCGGTCGAAAAACGGCTTTGACGGGCCACCGTCACCAGATTCTGGGTGGCGCTATCCATCACCTGCATATCCGGTGGGTAAAAGAGCGAAACATGCTGACCAATAATCTCGTGGCTGCTATAGCCATAAATACGTTCAGCACCAATATTCCAACTGGTAACGTAGCCACCCGGATCAAGCACCATAATCGCAAAATCCTGCACATTTTCCGACATCAACTGAACCAGTTCTTGACCCTGCTGGGTAGTCTGGTTCGTTCGGAATGGAGCGCCAGGTGATTTTTTTTGCCGGTTTATCTGTTCGGCGAGATCACAAAGATCGATCAGTTGCAACAAAGCGTGTTGCAACTCAACTATCTGATTCGTCACGGTCAGGGATTGCTGAATGATATGTTTTCGTACCAGGATGATCACTCGGCTGCGAAAGTCAAGCATCCAGGGTGGTAGCGGTGATCGCTCTGGAAGCGATAGCCAGGGGGGAATCAATGCATCCATCCAGAGCACAAGACGTTGCTGATCGGCAGCGACAAACAGATCGAACAATTGATTGAGGATAGTCCCAATATAGGATTGGAGCAATTCCGTTGAGGTAAAGGTGCAGAACGGATGTTGATCGACGAGATCATGAATGATACTATCGGTCAAGGTTTGCTGCTGAGCGACCAGGAAGTGGTAATACGCACGTTGGTTGATGTCAATAGATGTTGCCATGGAGAACGCCTTTATGTGACTCTACTGTTGAAAAGCCAAAATGATAACCAGTGATCACCAACGGTTGGCATACAGTGCATCACAGCGAGCCGATGGTTCAAACGAGCGTAACCGCAGATCACGTCTATCATATTCCAGTATAGCATACTCATAAACAAACATGGGCAACCGAGTAAAGCAAAGCAATGACAGGAAGGGTGAACAACCAGAGGCAGGTTTAAATATCCAGGCGATCAAGTGCCACATTCCACGCTTTCATTCTTTCAGCATCGCCACCGGTATCGGGATGATGTAAACGGGCAATGGCTTTGCGAATCACTCTGACTTCTTCTTCCGTAACATCGTCAATGCCGAGCAAGTGACTGATATGCAAATACGTTTCAGACAACGATGGTTGGCGCATCGCACGTGCCTTCCACAGATCACGTTCGGTCGTTAATGCTGTATTTTCACGCATCGTCTCGGTTAGCGTGGCAACCATCTTGGCATGGGCGCGTGAAGCCTCGGCCGCAGCAGCCTGGGCTTGCTTGAGCTGACGCATCAGTTTGCGGTTGAGCGCATTGGCTGCTTCCAACTCACTATATAGAATCCGGTGCTTATACTCAGTGGTATCATGTTCACTGGCTATCTGACATGGTTCATCCGATCTCAACACAAAACCTCACTTAACCAACGCTATGCTCTGCTCCCAGTATCATGGTTCTGGTTGCTCCTCTGCTGATGTATCAGGCCTTTTGCTCTGACCATCATGCCTGACACGTACTCCATTCCGAATCTCTGCATATAGTATAACGCTTCCAGGCGAATTACGCTACCCCTTTTGCCAAACACACGAGATAGCATCGTTTAAGTCACGATACGTGGATGAATAGGGTTATTTCTGATGGTTTTTGACCAATACGAGCGAAAAAAACAAAAAATGCTGCCCATTATGAGGTATGACGCCCCAATATCTGGCGTAACAACAGACGTTCTTCGCTCCCAAACGCGCCGAGCCACCAGAGCGCTATGCCATAGACGGGCAGAGCCACCAGGGCTGTGATGAACCAACCTGGGCTGGGCAGCAACACCATTGCAAGACCCATGATCGCTGATGCGAGTGCTGGACGCCAGGAGAGATGCAACAACGGCGGCTGCAATCCTTCCCGGCGCAGCAGCGGCCAGAAGACCGCCAGCAACACCACTTCTGAGAGGATCGTAATGACACTGGCAGCATACAGCCCAAACAACGGAATAAAGAGTATATTAAGCGTTAGATTAACGAATGCCCCGATCAAAAACGCACGGGTAATCGCATGTTGCTGATTGATCGCAATCAGCACATATTGCAACAACCCATTGACAAACGACAGCGGCAAAAACCAGGCCAGCAGTGCAAGCACTTCGGCCGAAATCGGCAGATAATCAGCCGCATGACGCCGCGCAAAAAAGCTGACGAGATCGGGAGCCAGAATACATATCCCCATGGCTATGGGAAAAGCCAGCAGTAACATCACTTTAAGCGTCTGGTTCTGGGTCTGCACCAGCGCTGAACGTTCACCCGCTGCCCGCCGTGACAGCATGGGAAACAGCGCAAAGGTGATGACCGGTGGAACAATCAACGCGATCCGCAAAATTTGATAGGGCATGGCATACTGTTGCAAGAGCAGGTCGCCCTGACCACCCCCATACGCCTTGATCAAAAAGGTATCGAAGCGGAAAAAGACCATATTCAACAGATTGTTGAGCATTAACGGTAACGCTATGGGCAACAATGACCAGATCAAAGCGCTATTCCAGCAGAGAGAGGGTCGAAAAAAGCGCCGCAGCTGCAGCACAAAATACATCAGCGCGGTGCAGGTCGAGACCGCAACCGCCGACCAGGCCAGGCCCACAATGCCAAACCCCAGCAGCAATAGACCAATGCGTACCATCATGCTGATGACGGCGGTCATCATCTCGATCATTGCCGGCACTTCCATTTGTTCGGCCGCATGAAAGAGCGCCGTGACCGAACCGGAATAGGCTGCTGGTATCAGGGTGAGCAATAAAATCCAGATGACCTGTTGCCCCACCGGGCTAATCGCTTCGCCCATCTGCAACTGGGCCAGCAGCTGATAGTTGCCAATAAACGATGCAGCGACCGGCACCGCTACCAGCACCAGCACCAGACGCAGCGCCAGCGTAGCCCCAAAGAGACGTGGGCCATTGTGTGGTTCACGGGCAACCTCACGGGTGAGCAGAATACCCAGCCCAAACTCGGTGAATGTCCCTAGATACTGGGCGACCAGCAGGGCAGCCAGCGTATACGGGCCGATCTCAGCAGCCGGCAGCATGCTGTACAGCACCATCAGAAAGACAAATTCGAGGCCCAGCACCACAAAGCGGGTGATAAAGGGCACGGTGCTGTTTTTCAGCAGCCGCCGCGCCGTATTCTGCTGATCGTCACGGTAAAAACGGCGCCAGAGGAGGATTGCAACAAGGCTGCCCAGCAACACCACGCCAAGGATCAGCAGCAACATCGGGATGAGCATAGGCTTACTGACCGTGCCGTTCCGTGATCACCGTGAGATGCTGCCCATTGGTGATGCATTCAATGGTGCCGTGAAGCTCCGGGTGGTACAGGCCCGCCATACCTTGATGCACAAAGGTCGCCCGTTCATACCATGTCATCAATACCGGATCGTCCATCTCATAGCTGTGGCTGAACAGAATCATGTGCGGTTGCCAGGCGGGCACCAGCGGGTCGAGTGGACGGCTCCAGGGATAGACCAGCGCCGTGATCGGTTCAGCCTGCGCCAGCAGTGCTTCATCGAGGGACGGGCCTGCCGCTTGGGCTAGCACCATGCGGAACGTCCCATAGTCTAGCCGCAGCACCAGACCAGCAGTGTCACCATCGCCAGTTGCCAGCACTGTGAGCAACGCGCCATCGAGCGGTATCTGACTGCCCGGCCAGAGCACCTGCACCGGCGTTTGTTGTTGTTGCAACAGGGCAAACCAGGCATCTTGCAATGCCTGATGGTACGACGACATGGAAGCGTGGCCACTGATCGGCGCCATCACGACCAACCCAACCTCATAATGTTCCAGCACGGCTACCTGTGCTGGCAACCGTTCCATATCACTCCGCGTCAAGATCATGATGTCCAGGGTGCGTTGCCACGGCGACAGATAGTGTCCAAGTTGTAACACCAGATCAGATGGGTCGCTCCCACCATCAATCAACACCACGCGGCCGTCGGGTGTTTTCAGCAGCATCGCATCGCCACTGGTCTCCAGCAGCAACACATGCAACATGCCATCTGCGCGGGTTTGGTACCACATGACCACCAAGAAGAGGAGTAACACCAGCACCAGCAGCCAGCGCCGTGAGCGTTGCTGCTTGTTGCCGCTTACAGGCTGTGCCTGATTATCGCTCAACCAGTCAATACCTTTTACATGATACGCATCCGAATGAGCAAAACCCAGCAAATCGACCGAACACGATGGGCACCGAATGGAACCGTCACATACCCCGTTGCAATTGTTCGGTGTGTTTGCATAGCAACATACAGTATGGTATGCTATCAACGAACTTTACGCAAGTTGTTGCCCAGATCAAGGGTGAGAATGGCAAAAACAAGTAGATAGTATGAGATAGACAGTGGGTGTGGTGGTCATCATGTTGACAGCAGTGTGCAGTGGATGTGCAACCTCTCAACCAGCACCAACGCCGGCCGCACAAATGCCTGAAATGATCATGCAAGGCACGGTACGAGATGCATATTCAACCCGGGTCGTTGAGAAAGCAACCGTGATGATTGGCTCAAACCAGATAGCAACCGACCAGCATGGCGTTTATACAACCGATACATGGTCACCATCTGATGTCCTCAGGGTAACGGCTTCAGGGTATGCTCCTGTGACGATGACCCTGGCGCATGCGCTGCCATCCGTATCGCTAGAGCAGCCAATGACGGGCACCCTGGATAGTGATTTGCGCCCCAACACCCTCCAGGGACGGGTGCGCAAGCAGTACACCGGTCGGCCCATAGCCCAGGCGCAGATACTCACCCAATGCCACCCATCGGCGCAATCAGACCGCTTAGCAGATACAACGCATGTCAGTGCGACCTGGTCGCTGAGTGCTACGACTGATCTCAGCGGGACGTATACGGTGCAAACCATGCCGGCAACATGTCTGTTGATGATTCGTGCCGATGGCTACGCACCAGACAGAACTCGTCTGGATCAGACAACAACGTATGATACCAGCCTACGCCCGAACGTACTCCGTGGGCGCATCACCGATGAGATCACCGGCAAGCCAGTTGTCGCAGCGCAGGTACAGGCGGGTGACAGCAGAGCACGTACCAACCAGCGGGGCCAGTATACGCTGAACGATGTACCCGCCAGTGCCAGGCAGCTTCAAGTCAAAGCCAGCGGATATCTGCCAACCAGTGAGCAGTTCACCCGCACCACGCGGCTCGATCTGACCCTTCAGCCAGACACAACCCACCTGGCACTGGTTGATGCTGCAACGGGTTCGCCCGTGGTCAATGCTGCGCTGGTTGCCACAACTCACCTGACCAGCACTGGCGTCGTTGTACAACGGCTGCGCAATCAGCGTGATGGCCGCGTGACGTTGCAGCCAACGACCCTGCCCGATCACGGCTATCTCCAGATA
Organism: Chloroflexaceae bacterium; assembly: GCA_012034075.1. Taxonomy (GTDB): domain Bacteria; phylum Chloroflexota; class Chloroflexia; order Chloroflexales; family Chloroflexaceae; genus JAAURD01. The sequence continues at coordinate 35,523 of JAAURD010000019.1, forward strand.
GTGGCCCCTGGGTATCGCAAAGCAGTCATCGACCTGACCAACGATGTGCTAACAGAGACCATTGCGTTGCAACCATTCTATGCCCGGTCGATCTATGCCAAAACCACCACCGCCAGCGATCCTGTCTGGTTAGCATCGATCTTTGAGCAGATTGAACAGACCGAATTGAATGCACTGGTGATCGACCTCAAATCAGATAACATCGAAGACCTGGGTCTGGTGTACTATCCATCACAGGCGCCGCTCGTCCAACAACTCGGTACGTTTACCCATACCATGGACATCCGTGCCATTCTGGCCGAAGCCAGCGCACGTGATATCTCTACCATCGCTCGCATTCATGTCTTTGCCCACGACAACCTGCTGGCCGAAACCATGCCCCAATGGGCGATCCAGGATGCCCAGGGGTGTGAGCCGAACGAACACCGCCGTTGCAATGGCCCGATCTTTTATGCCGATTGGGATAGTGCCTGGCTCGACCCCTGGAACCGGAACGTGTGGCAGTACAACATCCAGCTGGCGGTCGAAGCGGCCCTGCTTGGGTTTGATGAAATCCAGTTCGATTACATTCGCTTTCCAAGTGATGCTAGCAACCTGGAACATATGCGGCTGATGCAACCCATCGACTACGACAACCCGCAGCCGATGTATGACAATATCGTTACATTCATGCAAGAGGCCCATGAAGCTATCAACCAGGCCGGCGCATTCTTTTCGGTCGATGTGTTTGGCTATGCCGTCTGGCAGCCGCAGCCCCTGATTGGGCAACATGCCGGCCTGATGGCAGGACATGCCGACTACATCTATCCCATGGTCTATCCGTCCCACTTTTTGCCCCATCCCGAGCTTGGCATTGCACGTCCGGCGTCTCAACCCTACGACATTATTGCCGAAAGCCTCAAGCGCGGGCATGAGGTAATCGGTCAGCGTTATGCTCGCATGCGCCCCTGGTTACAAGATTTCACCCTGCGCTGGGGTGCCGCCGAAAACCAGGTAGCGTATGGCCCGGCCGAAGTACGGGCACAGATTGATGCAACTGAGGAATCACCGTATGCTGTCGGTTGGGCCTTGTGGAACCCCGACAACGATTATACCTATGAGGCGCTCAAGTCCCATGAAAGTCATCATGCACCCTGATCATAAGCACCTTGTTCGCGGTTCTGGTATCGGTATGCTGTTTCTGCTGAGCTGGCTCGTCTGGTGGTTCGCCACACCTGCGGTGCATCCAGTAGCCCTGGCCCAGCAACCAACCATCCAGCAGGGTGCCATCACCCTGACATCGGCTCCCGATTGGCAGCGTGGCAGCACCAGTGGTCTGCTCATTACCAACAATGCTGGCGGCGAACTCCGCCTGGATGATCAACAGATTCAGGGCAGCTATCTCTCGGTGCCCTTTTCAACGACCTTTGCTATCAACGCGGCTGGCGCGATCTGGCAGGCTGATATTCCGCCCGATACATCGCTCTTACTCGAGCTGCGTGGACGTTCAAGCCCGCCGCCCGCGCTGGGCGAGCCGGATGAGCAGGCGGGTACACCCTTTGGCTGGAGCACCTGGCGTCCCCTGATTGCCGGCGATGCTCGTTCTGAGGCAGAGAGCGGCGCCTTTGCCACACCTTCGATCCTCGCCTTTCCGCCGGATACGCGTTATCTCCAACTTCGCGCTAGCTTCACCACTGACATCCCCCAGGCATCACCCGAGCTGCAAGCGGTGACGATCGCCTTTCTCAATACGCTGGCCGGCCACCCACATCGTTCGGCCTACCGCGTTCGCCCATCACTGCCGGGCCAGATACGCTGACCCACCGTCCCATGCAAGTTCTGCGCTCCACCTGGAGCGGCGCGATTGCAGCAGCGATGGTACAACATGATCGACCCAGGGGCATTCTGTTGCACCAGCTTGATGTGCCCATTGGCATGACCGATACGTTACCGTTTTTGCGTGCGCTTACGGCCTATCAGACCGATGTGCTGGGCTGGGATGATCTGGCCTACCACTACATTATTGATGAGACCGGTATGCTCTACGAGGGCCGGCTGGGTGGGCCAACCTCCACCGTCACCCGTCTGGCTGGTGGTGGCACTGCCGTGCATATCGCCCTGATTGGCAACCTCGAACAGCCCCCCACCGAAGCGGCCCAGGAGACTCTGGTGCAGTTGCTCGCTTGGCTCGGTCAGGCCTACAACATTCCGCCCACCGGCAGCCATACCATTGTGCTGGATGAGCAACTGCTGCCACGTGACAACATCGCCAATCATAACGATGTCGCTGTAGAAGCACCCGACCCGGGCGAACCCATGCGCAGCCTGTTGCCATCCTTCCGTAGCCGCGCCGATGAGGCCACCGTGCGCTCACGCTGGTACTTTGCCGAAGGCAATGTGGCTGCCTACAATCAGCGTGTTGCCCTGTTTAATCCGGGTCAGCAAGCTGCCACCGTGCGCATTCTGCTGCAACCAGGCGATGCAACCGGCCCGTTCACCAAAACAGTGGCCCTGCCAGCCGCTACCCGTTCTGATGTGTTGTTCAACACGCTTCTCACCGGCACGACCAGTCTGCCATCGGTAATTGAGGCGAGTACACCGATTATCGTGGAGCGCGTGTTGGAAGTGCCCAGTGACGCATCCGCCAATCCCGGCATCACTGAACTTTCACGCGTCTGGTACTTTGCCGAAGGCTCAACCGCCGATACCTTCCAGACCTATCTGGCGCTCTTCAATCCTCACGATACACCAGTTGAGGCAACCGTTACCTACATGAAAGGCGATGGCATTCAAGCGGAACAGCAAGTAGGTCTGCCACCCGGTCAGCGCGTCGTCATCACGGTCCGCGATGTCCTCCCCGATGTTGGCTTTGGCGCACGGGTTGTCGCCAACCAGCCCATCGCTGCCGAACGGACCATGCGCTTTGGTAGCGACCTCACTGGCCTGCACACCAGCGCCGGCATTGGGCAGCTCTCACGCCGCTGGTATTTCGCCGAGGGCACCACCGAAGATCCATTCCAAATGCGCCTGCTGTTGCTCAATCCTAATCGCCAACCGGCCAACGCCACGGTCAACTTTATGACCCCGGATGGCACATCGTTGACGCGGCGCTATATCATCCCACCAACCACGCGGCTCGTCATCGATGTCAACGAGGTGGTACCTACGCTGGGCGTTGCTACCGAAATCGAGACCGACCGACCGATTGCCGCCGAACGCGCACTCTACTTTATTCCCGAAGGCGACCAGTTGCCCGAACCCGATCCCGGTAGCGTCTTGACCGATACAGCAACGCTGCCACCAGCCAGCAATATCCCGCTCGTTGGTACCGCCAGCCCAGGCATGATCACCCCGGCCTTTACCTGGCACTTTGCCGAAGGGCGTACTATCAATGGGCTGCAATTTTTGCTGCTGGGCAATCCCAGCCCGAACCAGGCACTGGTCCAGGTCGATTTTTTCTTGTTTGATGGCAGCGTCCAGACCCAGGAGTTGGTGATGCCCGCCCGCTCCCGCTACACCATCGCCGTCCATGATATCTACCCTGGGCAGGCCACGGTGGCAACCACAGTACGCTCAACTCAGCCCATCGTCGCCGAACGCTCACTCTTCCCCCGTGGTGCCGAGCGCAATGGCATTACCACCACGCCGGGCGTGCCGGGAGATTGATCCCTACGTGTAGGCGCGGCTTGCAACCGCAGGCTCTCACCCCCGGCCCCTCGAAACCCCTCACC
>JAAURD010000233.1 GCA_012034075.1 Chloroflexaceae bacterium
CGCAGACGGGTCTGTTCCGCCGGCGCTAACTGCACCAGGCTCAGCACGGCCTCAAGATAGGGTGAACGGTCGAGCGGGTTGCCCTGCTCATCGAGGTAGGTACGGGTGAGCAGCAAGCTCTTGCGAGCACGCGCAAGCGCATCATAAAAGCGCGAACGTTCATCGGCCGGGTCGCGCCATAGCAAGTGTATCCCTTGCTGCTGGAGCAAGGCCCGTTCACGCAGACTATAGAGCGTAGGACGGGGCAACCTGGGCGGAAATTCGCCCTCGGACAGACCCATCAAGACGACATGATCGAAGGTGCGACCGCGTGCATTCGTCACCGATAAGACCGTCACCTGGTGCCCATCGGTGCCTGTTTCGCTGCTCTGCCCATGTTGCAGCATGAGCGTCAGGTCATCCAGCCAGGCCCGGTATCGTTGGGCCGGTTCTGCCAGCAGTTTGCTGATATCGGTGATATCAGCGATCAGGTTCTTCCAGCCAGTGTTAAACGCCGACCAGGGTGATACGTCCGGCAAGGTCACTTGTTGTTCCAGCCACTGACTATACGCCATTGCGGTGGCTTTAGCGGGTGGCTGGAGCCAGGCAGCAAACCCATTGAGCAGGGTCAAGAGCTGTGCCAGGTCATCGGGGGTTGTGCGGTCGGTGCCCTCACCACCATCCTCATCGGCTGGACGTGAAGCGCCAGGGGGGTGCTGGCTTTGTCGTTCCAGCAGCGTTCGCAGTCGTCGTAATCCGAACGTGATACCGGCATCACGCGCCTGTTGTAACAGCATGCGGGCAGCCTGATTCAGGTCGAACGTTCCCGATAGTTGGAATGATACTTGCAAGCGACCATCGGCGATGCTGCGCCAGACTTCGGCCAGGTTGCGCACCGGGTAGTCATCAACTGGCAGGCGCAGCAGCACCAGTAGTGCGGTAATGGGCGGTGATTCAACCAGCGCCTGACCACTGGTGATACGCAAAGGCAGCTGATACTCGGTCGCAATTTCGCGGAGCAAGGCCAGGTAGGGCGCTTCATTGCGCAAGAGCAGGGCTATGCTTGATGGCGCAACGCCCTGCGTCAGCAGCCGGTGGATATGACGCAACGCTGCCCGTACCTCGCGTTCACGGTCCGCCGCCTCGACCAACTGCACACAGCCCTGTGCGGCAACTGCTGCCGGCGGGGTTAAAGCAAAAAGATGTGCTTCTATATGTGCCAGCGGTGCGGGCAGGGTTGATCGCGTGGGTTGGCTCACGACTGCTGGTTTGAGCACAGCTACCAGCTGCTCATAGGTGCGGCGAAAACGGTGATGGGCTAGACGCTGGGGTTGATCGCTGCTGCCAGTCAGTGTTACGATGGTCTGGCCGACCTGCTGGCTCATCGCCGTGAGCAGATCGAGCTGCAGCGGGGTCAACTGATCAAAGCCATCGACAATCAACAGCTGTACCGACTCAACGAGTTGGGGCGTGTGTTGCACGATATCGCATGCACGACTGAGCTGCCGCGGTGGGTCAACAAGCTGCCATTGTGCCAGCCGCTCCAGGTAGGTTTGATAGATACGGGCAAACTCGGCATCGTAGGGGCTGACGCGGGCCTGTGCCAGCCGGTCCGGTGGTATCTTTTGCTCGCTCGCTTCGGTGATCAGAGATGCAACTGCATCGGCAAAACCGGGCTTGCGGGCAACTGTCGCCAGTGCAGGCAACTGGCCATGGTCCGCCAGTTCGTGCATGAGCTTGCGGACCAGATAACGTCGGCCGATCGGGCTGATGATCTTGCCAGGCACGCCAGCATGGCGCAGCACCAGACCTGCCAGGCTTACCCAGGTCTGGACCCTGACCCGTCCCTGATGCGCCAGCCGGTCTCTCATCGTCTGTTGTTGCCAGCGGTCAGGCACGATAATCCAGACACGGCGCCAGCGTCTGGCAGCGAGTGTCTCGCATATAGTTGTGGTTTTGCCACTGGCCGCGGGAGCAGTGAGCAACGTGATACGAGCGGTGCTATTGGTGTTGAGCATGATGTTGTCCCTTCCAACCTGTACGTTTTTACCTGTCTTCTTTGAAAAATCAATTCGTTGTGTGTTCACCAATTGACATCTATGTGATATTATATCTATGAACGCATGAACCGGCTATGACAGAGGGGTCCTTTGCCATTACGATGCTCTATTTTACCCTAAACAGTGACCGAACAAACACCAGGCTCGGTTATGCAGACGATGAACGGATACGGCCGTATGCTTGAAGCCCAGACAGTCTTACACCAGCGCTATCAGATTGTCCGTCTGATTGGTCAGGGCGGTATGGGCGCGGTGTATGAGGCGGTCGATCAAACGCTGGGCAATACGGTTGCGTTGAAGCAGACGCTGCTGTCGCGGCAGTGGTTGCCCACCCAGCATGCGCAGCTGAGCCGGGCTTTTGAACGTGAGGCCAGACTGCTGGCAAGTTTGCGCCACCGTGCATTGCCACGGGTGATTGATTATTTTGTCAACGAGGATGGGCAGTTTCTGGTGATGGATTATATCGTCGGGACGGACCTTGGCGTCTTGCTTGAGCAGCATGTTGAGCCGTTTGCATTGCCTGATGTCCTATGCTGGATGGATCAACTGCTGGATGTGTTAGACTACTTGCACACGCATGAGCCGGCGGTGATTCATCGTGATATCAAACCGAGGAACTTGAAATTGACCCAACGGGGTGACATTATTTTGCTTGACTTTGGATTGGCGCGGCAACAACGGTCGCCAGGCCAGCGCCAAAGCAGCAGCATTGTCGGGTATACGCTTCACTACGCGCCGCTGGAGCAGATACAGGGCAGCGGCACTGATGCCCGCAGTGACCTGTATGCGCTGGCAGCCACGATCTATCATTTGTTGACACGGGTCGCACCACCCGATGTCTTAACACGGGCTACCATGGTTATGGCCCAGCAGACAGACCCACTGGTACCGCTGTCTGTCCTTGATCCGCGCATTCCATCGGCTTTGAGCGATCTGGTATTGCCGTCTATGGCGATTACCGCAGCCGACCGACCAGCCAGTGCCGCAACTATGCGTGCAACGTTACAGGCAATCCGTCACAGATCAGGGAGACCGTCAACAGACCAATCGGTTGCGCAGGCGGACGCAAGGACAGCAGATTCAGCCACCGGTGCGGTTGTCTCTACGACCAGGCCGTTCGTATCTGCTGCCGATAGCAAGAATGCGCAGCATTCGCTCCCGCCGCCGCCGTTGCCGCTCGCTGAACCATGGCCTGCACCCATGCCGCCAGCACACACCGTGCAACAGCAACGATTACCGCTTTTGGTGCCATTGATCTTGATTGTGAGTGGGATTTTCCTGATGGTTTGTGCGCTTATTGGGCTCTTTTTTACCAGTAACAGCGCGATCAACGATGTTGTGCGTTATCCAGGAGTTGCATGTCATTGTTCGGTATTTTCACATATGATGACATTTCTATGACGATACATGGAGAAGGTCTGATCTGATGCGAAGAAAGCAACCAGGGGTGTCGTTCAATTCGGCAAGCACATGCAGTAGCAAGCACATGCAGTAGACTGATATGGAAGCAATTAGCCCAGGCAAAAGCAACAGGGGTAGGGTGACATGAGCGAATACGAACGAATAGGACATGCTATTGGTATCTACGAGATTCACGAATTGATTGGTCAGGGCGGCATGGCCACGGTGTACCGGGGGTATGACCCGAATCTGGAACGTCCAGTTGCCATCAAGATTCTCTCGGACAAGGCAGCCACACAACCCGAATTTGTGGAACGCTTTCATCGTGAAGCACGCATTCTGGGCAAGTTGCGCCATCCTAATATTGTGCAGGTCTATATGCTGGGGCAGACTGATGCGTATACCTATATGGTTCAAGAACTCTTGCCAGGACCATCACTAGAGCGTTATTTGCAAGAGGTGTCACGCCGCAACGAACATATCAGTCGGCAAGATTTGATTTCGACCATCAGCCAGATTGCCCATGCGCTCGACGCAGCACATCAGCAGGGTATTATTCATCGTGATGTGAAGCCAGCGAACATTATGTGGAACGCCGTGGGCGAAGTCGTCTTAACCGATTTTGGCATCGCCAAGCAGTTGCATAGCGATGCGAACCAGACACAGGCCAATATTGTCATGGGAACGCCCAACTATCTTTCACCAGAACAGGCACAAGGGCTACCGGTGACCCATTATAGTGATATTTACGGTCTGGGTATCGTCCTCTATCAGATGATCGCCGGGCGGGTACCCTTCAACAGTGATACACCGATGGGGGTTGTTCTCCAGCATATTCAGTCTATGCCGCCATCGTTGCGGCCTTTTCGTCCTGATATCCCGCCAACGGTGGAAGCCGTGGTGCAACGCGCATTGGCCAAGAACCCTAAAGCGCGGTTTAATAGTGCGGGTGAGATGGCACGGGTGCTCAAGCGGGCATGGCCGCCAGTGACTACACCCAACATGACCGTCGTTCCAACAGATGTTCACAATCAGACGACCACGTATTGGCGGCGTACCGACCTGGAAACAGTACCCTTCGCCAGTAGCGCCGAACAGGCGACGATGGGCGTATCACAGGCAACCCTGCTCGAAAACCCGATGTTGACGTCTCCGACAGCCGTTCAATATCCATCGCGTATGCTGCTCCTGGTACTGTCGGTACTGGTTACGTTGCTGTTGCTCGGTGGTGTGGCCCTCGCTTTTGGCGGATAGGGATAGGAAGGAGCCACAATACACTCGATGAAAATCGCCTACCCTGCTCCATCACTCAGGCTGAACAGAGCCTTTCGTCGCATTGCTGGACGACTGATTGAATTTGAATTGCTCGTAACGGCTGGCCTATTGCTAGCATCTATCATCGCTGCCCTGGTCATTGCCACCGGCCAGACCTTTCCCGAATCGGTCGTCTTGATTGGCTTAACCCAGGCGTTTCTGCTGCTCTGTTTTAGCATGGTGCTCGGCTTGCGCGACTGGAATGAAGACCAGATTTTGTTGCCTACCGCAACGTTGCTTGCCGGCATTGGCCTGGTGATGATCTGGCGTCTTGCGCCGGGGTTGCGTGATTTCTATGGTGATATTGCGCACCGCCATGCCGTTTGGACGTTTGTGGCACTCACCGTACTGGCGCTGGTGACGTTTTTGCCGTGGCGGATGCACTGGCTCAAACACTACCGGTATAGCTGGCTGTTGCTTGGTCTGCTGCTCGTCGGTGCGACGATGGTGTTTGGGATTGAGCAAAATGGCGCCCGCCTCTGGCTCAATCTGGGCTTGATGCAATTTCAGCCGGTTGAGTTGCTGAAAATTTTGCTGGTGGTCTATCTGGCAACCTATCTTGATGATCGTCGCTCCCTGATCAACACGAGCTATTATCTGTGGGGCTTGCGCCTGCCGCCACTGCCCTATCTCGTCCCGATGGCGATTATGTGGGGCTTGACGGTTGGCATGATCATTATCCAGAAAGACCTGGGCGCGGCGTTGCTCTTTTTCAGCATTTTTCTGGCAATGCTCTATGTGCTGACCTGTCAGGCATGGTATGTGATTGCCGGGTTGGTTGCCTTTGTGTTCGGCGCCGCTTTTCTCTATCCTCTGTTTGAATATGTGCAGATACGTGTAGATGCATGGTATGATCCCTGGAGTGACCCGCTGAACCGGGGGTATCAGATGATGGAAGCGCTGTATGCGTTGGCAGTTGGTGGGTATGTGGGCACAGGACCGGGTCTAGGTGATCCGACGACGGTACCGAGCAGCCATACCGATTTTGTGTTTGTGGCAATTGGCGAAGAACTGGGCATGATTGGCACCCTGGGCGTCCTGGCCTGTTACATGCTGATTGCGGTGCGTGGCTTTCAGATTGCTTTGCGCACCCGCGATGGCTTTCAACAATTGTTGGCGACTGGTCTGACAACAGCGATTACGATTCAGGCGCTGATTATTACGGCCGGAACGATCAATCTGATTCCCCTGACAGGTATTACTCTGCCTTTTGTCAGTTATAGTGGATCGTCACTGGTTGTACATTTTGTCATGATCGGTCTTTTAATGCGTATTTCAGCAACCAATAAAGATCCAAGGGTGGGGTCATGATGATACGGCATGTGCGTCTGTGGATTGCCTGGATGGGTCTTTTCACTGGCTTGGGTTTGCTGGTGGCTGGTCTCGCGCTGGCTGATACGCAGCAGTGGCGGCTGCATCTGTTACTCGGCATCTGGCTGCTCTCCTTGGTGCCACGCTACTACCTGACCCAAAAAAGACCACAAAATCGCCATGCTCAGCTGCAACTGCATGGCGGTGGGTCCCGCCGGAATCAGCTGTCACCGATGGCGTATGGCCTGACGGGACTGGCATTGATGCTGGCGTTGAGCTTTGTGGCGGTGAGTTTTCAGTTGATCCGGACCCAGGTGAGTCAGGCATCGGTGATCCGTGGGCAGCGTGAAGCCCTGTTTGCGGTACCACCGGCGCCCCCTGATGAGGGGCCGCCGCCCATACCAGCGGCCGAACGGGTGGCCCTGGGGGATGACCGGATCTGGCCGGTGAACGTGCAGTATGAGCAGCGTGGTCGGATTTTGAACCATAATGGAGAGGTACTGGCTGTTACCGAGAATGGTCGACGGATCTACCCGAACCCCAATATGGGGCATATTGTTGGGTTGCAAAGTGCGCTCTATGGTACCACCGGGGTAGAAGGAACGTTTGACGATTATCTGTCCGGGGAGTTTCTGCTCTCTGCGCCCGACCTGCTCACGTCACGGCTGGCCGAAACCGCTGTTCAGGCCCAGGGGGCCGATGTCTATCTGACGATTGATAGCTCGTTGCAGCAGGTCGCTGAACAGGCACTGGGCAATCGTGCCGGGGCGGTGGTGTTAATGGATGTGCAGACCGGCGCCATTCGTGCTATGGCAACCTATCCGCGCTTTGATCCGAATCCAGCTGACCTTGCCGGCCAACCCGAGCCAGGCCGATGTTGACCGGGTGAAGAGCATCTGGGATGGATTGATGGCGCGTACCGATAGCCCGATGATCAACCGGG
>JAAURD010000234.1 GCA_012034075.1 Chloroflexaceae bacterium
CTTTCAGGTCGCCGACGAGCGGAAGGGTCATCTGCTGTGCGCTGGCTTCCCGCATCAGCGCAAGCGCCCAGTTCCAGGCGAAGCGGGCATTCCCTGCCGCCTGCCGAAAATACTGTTCCTGTTCAGGCGTCGGGTTCAGCCGTATCTTGTGTGCGCGTTGGATAGTGTTCATTGCATGGACCTTTGGACACATGTGCGTAGAAAGAGACTACCTAGCTATAGCTCCTTTACCGGGTAGGCAATCCTTGGAACTGTGTTTCATTATAACAAAATAGCATCCCAATCGGTACGGATTACTGGCTATTTTACGAGAACAAGTGCTATCGGATTGCCAGGTTTCTGCATTCTACGGCCGGTCATAAAGAGGATAGTGGACCTATGTTGTACGACATTGGGTCGTATGTTGCAACCAACTGGTCCAATCGGCTATCCCTTGACCCGTGCGACACGAAACCAGAAAGAGCGGTACGGTGGGATTGACCATGGCAATACCCCGTTGAAAGTACTCCACATCAAACGCAAAGACGTCAATCATATCGGCTTTGTTGAGCACCACAACATCAGCCTGAGCGAAGATACCTGGATATTTGTAGGGCTTATCGTGCCCTTCAGGGACACTGGCAATCACCAGGGAGAGATTGGCTCCCAGATCAAAGCCCGCCGGGCAGATAAGATTGCCCACGTTTTCAATAAACAGCAACTTGATCTGATCAAGCGGTAAATAGGGCAACGCCGCTTTAATTTGCGGTGCGTCCAGATGGCAATTGCCACCGGTATTGATCTGGACCACCGGGACATTGTGGGCCGCAATGGTATCAGCATCGATGCTCGATGCCAGGTCGCCTTCGATCACGCCCGGCGCAATGTCAGGTGGCAGGTGTTTTATTGTCGCCAGTATCAGACTGGTTTTGCCCGCGCCGGGCGATGCCATCATGTTCACCACAAAGAGTTGGTGCTGCGCAAAGACTGCCCGGTTTTCACGGGCTATTTCATCATTCGCGCTGAGTATTTCCTGGACAATTGGTATGTTCATCATCAACCTCTATGCTTTCCACATAAAATGCCCGCCCGCCACTGATCCGGATCTGCGTACTCTGACAGACTGGACAGCACGGCACCAGTGGGATGTTTACCGTAAACTGGTGGTTGCACTGCTGACACACAGCACTTGCCGTTTCGCGACGGAAACGCAACACTGCGCCTTCTGCCAGTGTACCACGACTCAGCAGATCAAAGTAAAATTGCACCGAATCATCAACGATGCTACTCATATCGCCAATCACCAGATCGATAGCCGTAATGCGTTGGGCGCCAGCTTCGGTCGCAGCGTCCACTGCCACCTGGAGGATGCCCTGGGTCACCGACAGTTCATGCATCAGGCGGCAGTACCCTGGGACGTTACATCGTGCAATATGCGCTGCACAACAAGCGGTACCGCCTGTTCGACGGCGGGTGACAGGCCCGGTTGCAAGGCAAACTGGCCGCCCTCAATGCCATACACAGTGAGCTGGCGCGGCAACTGACCCAGCGTGCGAGCCAGCTCAATCGCTTCGGCGACGCCAAACGCATGGGTTGAAAAACAACGCCAACTGGTGGGCAGCGGCTGGTTGCTCGCGTCCAGGCAGTGGATCGTCCCTGGTTCGCTCTTCGATGAGACCGCATCAATGAGCAGAACCGTCTCTGCTTGCTGCCATAAGCTCATCAGGGCCGCGCCCTCACCACTGGACTCATACACAGCTAGATTGGGCGCATGTTCGCGGATGTGCTGGGCCACAATCAGGCCAACCGCATCATCGCCGCGAAACGCATTGCCAACACCGATAATCATCAACTGCTGATTCGTGTTCATTTCCACAAACAGGTTTTCCTTTCGCTGTTATGGATGATGGAGCGCAGGCATCCTGCTTGCATGCGGACGGGACGCTCACGCTCCACTGGAAACTACCCAAACACCTATACTTCGCTACCGGTCTCCTCATGCTCAATATGCAGCGTCAGGAAGTGCGTCGAGCATGAAATACACGGATCATAGTTGCGAATCACCTGCTCACATTCCCAGGTGAGTTTTTCATGCGGCGTATCCATGCGCGGCGTCACAAAATCATGCAAGTCCTTCTCGATGGTACGCTGATTTTGCGCAGTCGGCGGCGCAATCCGCGCATCGAGAATCGTGCCTTGCTCATCGATTTTATACCGATGGTAGAGCACACCGCGTGGTGCCTCGGTACAACCATGACCAACCCCAGCACGCGGTTGCACCTCAACCGCCGGACGCTCGGGCATCTCATAGGCATCGATAATGCGCAACGCTTCATCACAGGCATACAGCGTTTCCAGGCTGCGCACGACAATGCTCTTGAACGGGTTATGGCATGTTGCGCCCAGGCCAATCGCATGCGCCACTTCCTGCGTCAGCGGCGTGAGCTTCTCGAAGTTCAGGTTGTAGCGTGCCAGCGGCCCCACATGGTACGATCCGCGTGCCTTCAGCACCGAATGTAAGGACGTTGAGTGGGCCATATGCTCTTCCGTAATATGATCGTAAAACGCACTGATCGGAATATCCAGCCCCTGGTTCGACACCAGCCGCCCCTCATTATACGGGTACTCATCGGGATGCTGCAACGACACGTATTCATACGCTTGCTCAAAGTCTGGACAGGGCAGCGATGCTGTCCAGTGCGCCGCCTCAATAGCCAGTTCGCGTGCTTCTTTGAGTGACTCACTGAGACGACGGGTCATTTCGCGTCGCGTCGGTACTCGATAAAACCCACCCACACAGATATTGATCGGATGAATTTCGCGCCCACCAACAAACGTCACAATGTCGTTGCCAATCTTCTTCAGCTGGAGCATCTTTTTCACCACGTCTGGGTGATCTTTCGCCATCGCAATGGCATCCGGGTAACCCAGAAAATCAGGCGCATGCAGCATCGAGAAGTGCAACACATGGCTCTCAATCCACTCACCGCAGTAGAGCAGCCGGCGCAGTTCACGCAGTGGCCCTTCGACCTTCACCCCGCAGGCATCTTCCATTGCATGGACCGAACTCATCTGGTAGGCCACCGGACAGATGCCACAGATGCGAGCGGTAATGTCAGGGACTTCGCGGAAGCTGCGGTTGCGCAAGAACGCCTCGAAGAAGCGTGGTGGCTCAAAGATACGCAGCTTGACGTCCGATACGGCGTGATCTTTCATCTTGATAAAGAGGCCGCCTTCGCCCTCAACCCGCGCGAGATAATCGACTTTAATAATGTTTTTCATGGGCTTCACTCTCCTTGCGAAATGCTTCGGCGTATGCATTAAAACCACGGAAAGTCCGTACCAGATCGGTACGATTCATCCCAAGGTGCTCAAACCAGATGCTTAACGATGGCGTATTGGGCATCTCGGATGGGCCAAAACAGCCATAACAACCCCGATTGTAGGATGGACAGATGGCGCCACAGCCGGCCTGCGTGACGGGACCCATACAGGGAATGCCCTTGGCAACCATAATGCATGGGGTCTCACGTTGCTTGCACTCGACACAGACGCTATAGGGCGGCACGTTGGGTCGGCGGCTATTGAGAAAGGCGCTGATGACCTCAACCAGCTGATACTTGTTGAGCGGGCAACCACGCAGTTCAAAATCAACAAAGACATGATCGGCAATTGGTGTTGATTTTTGCAACGAGGAGATATAGTCCGGTGTCGCATACACGGTTGAGATGTAGGTATTGACATCGCTAAAATTGCGCAGGCTCTGAATGCCGCCAGCCGTTGCACAGGCGCCAATCGTCACCAGAAATTTCGACGAGCGTCGCACCTGATGGATGCGTTCGGCATCGTGTGGCGTGGTGATCGACCCTTCGACCAGTGACAGATCATAGGGGCCTTTGATGATTGTTCGTGATGCTTCTGGAAAGTTGGCGATCTCAATCGCATCGGTGACCGCCAGCAATTCATCTTCACAGTCGAGCAAGCTCAGCTGACAGCCATCGCACGAAGCAAACTTCCAGACTGCTAGTTTGGGTTTCCGTTTGGTTGCCATGTTAAATCTCCCGCTTTTCAAAAAAGTGCTTCACACTGGCATAGTCAAAGACTGGCCCGTCTTTACACACAAAGTTCGGACCCCACTGGCAATGCCCGCAGAACCCAACCGCACACTTCATATTCCGTTCCATCGAGATAAAAATCTTATCGGTCGTGACGCCACGCTTCTGCAATTCCAGCACCGTGAAGCGCATCATGATCTCTGGCCCACAGATAAAAGCCACGGTGTTGAGCGGATCGAAGGGCGCTTTGGGGATCATCCGCGTCACGACTCCCACGTTCCCGCGCCAGGGATGAATCGCCCGATCCACCGTGACATGAACATCAACATCCAGACGTGCTCGCCATTTTTCGACTTCACGCCGAAAGAGAATATCGTTGGGAGTACGCGACCCATAGAGCAACACCACATTGCCATACTTTTCGCGGTGATGCAAGATATGGTAGAGCGCCGGACGCACCGGCGCCAGGCCCAGACCGCCCGCGACAATCACGACATCATACCCGGTGGCATGTTCAACCGGCCAGTGGCTCCCAAATGGGCCACGCACCCCAATGCTATCACCGCGTTTGAGTTGCCGCATGGCCCCAGTCACCAGACCCACGGCTCGTGTGGTGTGAATTAAGGACCGATGCTTCGACGGGTCGCCACTAATGGAAATGGGGATTTCACCCACCCCAAACACATAGAGCATATTAAACTGACCAGCCGCAAAGGGAAAATCGTTGCTACCATTGGTCGAATGGAGTTCCAGCGTAAACGTATCACTTGTCTCTTTACGAATGCGTTGCACTTCGTAAACGACTGAACGCATGGGATCAACAACAGCCGTGCTCATACCGCCCCCTGTACACTATACAGATCGAGCAACTGAATCATCGCTGCTTGCAGTCGTTGTTCCACCACATGCACGCCACGGCGCATCAATTGATAGCCAAGCTCGTGGTTTTGTTCACACTGAGCCCGCAGCTTCTCTCCATTGATGGCAATCGCACGGGTCATATCTACGGTACGTGCATCAAAATGCCAGATATACGGTTCAAACAACCATGACCAGCCAAGCACCTCGCCTTCAGCCACGGTTAACACCGTTAGCGGTCCACGCTCCGGGGAAAAGGCTTCAATCGCTACCTTCCCGTAGGTAATGAGGTAAAACTGGTTCGCTGGTTCACCCTGACGAAAGATATAGGTATCGGGTTCAAAGCGAACATTCGTGGAATGTTCGGCAATCAACTCAATATCGTCATGTTCCAGTTCGGCAAAAAAGGGATGATCACGTAGGATCGACTCAATAATGGACATCGTACTCCTCCTGGTACTTCATAGTAATGTCACTGCACTGTGTTTAGACCGCATCAAGGGTTGGGATTGCAACCCCGATTCGGGGTTCACCGTCTCGTAAGGCACGTACCTCTTCGGTCAGGTCAATACCGACCGGACACCAGGTAATACAGCGCCCACAACCCACACAGCCCGATGTGCCAAACTGGTCGATCCATGACGCCAGCTTATGCGTGAGCCATTGGCGATAGCGTGAACTGGCCGATGAACGTACACTGCCACCGTGAATATACGAAAAATCAGCCGTAAAGCACGAGTCCCAACGTTGCCAGCGTTCGGCTGTTTGCCCATTCAAATCGGTCTGTTCCTCAATACTGACGCAAAAGCACGTAGGGCAGACCAGTGTGCAGTTGGTGCAAGAGAGACAACGACGGGCGACTTCATCCCAGCGTGGGTGTTCGTATTTGTTATAGAGCAGCATTTTGATATCACGCGTATCGAGGGTGCGCCCCATCTGCCGCGCAGCCTGTGCGACCGCCTGTTGCGCGGCCATGTGCTCTTGCTCTTGGGCTTGCTGATGCGGGACTTGCTTGATAATAGCGGCTCCGGCCTTGCTGCCAATATCTACCACAAAATAGTGCTGATTGGGGTCGAGCAGTTCGGTGAGTGCCAGATCAAACCCTTGCTCGGCTTGTGGCCCGGTATTCATAGATGCGCAGAAACAGGTGCCACCCGCTTCCACACAGTTCACCACGACAATAAACGCCTGTTTGCGCCGTTCGCGGTACCCTATATCGACATAGGGACCACTGGTAAAGACCGTATCTTGAATCGTGATTGCATTCAGTTCACATGATCGCACTCCAAAGAAGGCATAACGCGGATAATCCGGTTCATCATCAACAATCACCATGTGATTATCCCGCATTTCGGCTTGCCATAGGCGGCGTCTCGGGGGATGCAGATACTTTTTCCAGGAGTGCGGACCGACTTGATAGCCAAACAGGGCTTCATCATCACGCTCTTTTAAGCGATAGGTGCCGCCATCCTGTTCATCAGTCCAGCCAATGGGCAAATCGGTGAGTGCTTCCAGTTCGTCGTAGACATGGCACTATCGCGCAAAGTCGGCCCGACTATGTGATAGCCATCTTTGATCAGGGCATCGAGGAGATGCTGCAGGTCGGCCCGTTGGATGACCACCTGACTCCCGACTGATAACCGTGGTTTACTCATAAACCTTTGTGCTCCTCTAGCAGGTCCAGTAGACCTGATCTCCATTGATGACAGATGTCTACCAGGTTGCGCTTTCCCATACTCCAGCGCATGCGTCCTCGCTACGCTAAAGCTCGCATGCTTATGACATGACGGAAGGCAACATGGCATTACTTTTATGTCAAAAGTTAGCGTAGTATATCATGTTTTTCTGTTCTTTTCAAGACCTTTTGCTTGCCAGCTTTTGGTATGATTCTGATTCGGTTGCACCGTTATACTACATTCGGGTGATCACTGGTATACGCTTTGATAGAACGCTGTAGGGGCGTCAGCGTGCTGCGCCCAACGATGGGTTGTAGCGCACTTCACCCCTTCAAATCAGGATGTAAGTACACTTATATGAATGAAATGAACCAAATTTAGTATCAGACGGAGGCTGCAACCCCTCACCCCCGGCCCCTCTCCCA
>JAAURD010000235.1 GCA_012034075.1 Chloroflexaceae bacterium
TGGCTATTTAGCGCGGTCTACCAAAGCATTGTGGAAATACCGCAAACTTTTTAAGCGTTCTGCTTCAACAGTAGAAGGATACGCCGAATGATCTTGCGATGATATTACAATGTTTTGGTAGTCGACCCGACCTGCGGGGAGGGCTTCTGGCTGATATTGCCGCGCCTGAAGGCGATAACCATGCCGTGTTTTCTGGATGCCTTTGCCGCGCACGATGCCGATACCTTGAACATGCTGATCCTTGGACAACCGTCCAGCCCATACGGCAGACAGCCTGCACATCCCGGCCAATGTGGCGCTAGTCTTTCAGCCACCGCACTGCCCGGAAGTGAACCCGGTGGAGCGCGTCTGGCAGGACCTGCGCGGGCGCCTGGCGTGGCTCAACCTGGCGCATATCGAACTGCTCGAAGATGAGCTCCTGGCCTGGGTGGCGCGGTATCCAGCCGCGGTGGTGCAATCGCTCACAGCATACCCGTTTCTTATTGCTGCCATCGACTATCTTCTTGCGAGGACATCATAATGTTTTGGTAGACCATCACGCTGAGCGACACCAAACCACTGCGTGAGCGTGAGGCTATCGATGGTGCAGTCGAGATACAAGCCCCGGAAGAAGTATCGGCCCAGAACAGCCGGATCTACCCGCCGTTGCTTTACCGATAGCAACCATTCGGCAGCAGGATAGACCCAGGAGCGGCGCGGGTAGCAATTCCCGTGCCGCTGTATCTGTTCATTTCTGTGTATTTGTGGTAAACCATACACCATGCTTTAGTCCCTCGTGTGAGCAATCCCTGTCCCCATTACTTATCACCTACGTATTACCCTGTCCCTTTGGCAATCTGGCAAGCCAGTGTGATTGACAACACACTGCCTCTTGTGTTACACTTTTGTCAGCTTGAGGAGATGGTTACCCGGCACATCATCTCTCTCTATCAAATAAAAGGAGGCTTCGTATGGCTGTTCATGCTGATCCGGTTGAAATCCGAAGATTTGCTAGTATGCTGAAGGCCTTTAACAACGATCTATCCAGTAATACCCGTGTGCTGCAAGGGCAGTTTCAAAATCTCGGACAGACCTGGAACGACCCACAACACCAGAAATTTGCGCAGGAGTTTCAACAGCTGATCCGTATCTTGCAGCAATTTGTGCAGTCTTCTGAGCACGAAATCCCCTTGCTGCTCAAGATGGCTGAACATCTGGAACAGGCCCAGTCAGTTTATGGAAGGGGAAGATAGCCTCTTCATCCATCCCTGTTTTACTTGCCAGTATCAAGGCGAACGACATCATGGCCATCACGCATGCCGACCCGGCTGAAATCAGAAAATTTGCGTCCATGCTCAAGGCATTTACCCACGACCTTGCCAACAACACCCGCATGGTGCAAGCTCAGTTTCAGCACCTGGAACACGCCTGGCGAGACCCACAACATCGCCACTTTGCCGATGATTTTGAGCACATGTTCCAGCTGTTGCGGAGATTCGAGCACTCTGCAACCGCACAGATACCCCTACTCCACAGGACTGCACAACACCTTGAAGCATTTCTCGCTACCTCGGTTGCTCCAGCACCACCCATCGCGGCGTATGCTTCGGGCAGTTCTGCTCAACCCTCTGACTGTACCAGCAACATTGCCGAACAATGCTCCGATGTACCTGCAACTGATGTCCTGACATCGGTTGCTCCAGCACCACCCATCGCGGCGTATGCTTCGGGCAGTTCTTCCCACTCCTCTGGCGGTGGCCCAACACTGCACACAACCCCACCGTTTCATGGTACTCAGTTTGCCGAATGGTTCTTCCTCAAATCGGCTTTAGAAGGCGTTATCCCCAGTGGTTGGTCCTGGGTTGGCTGGTCAACCCGCAACCAGGGGCGGCCCGCCCATGGACTGATCGGCGAAGTCCTCTCGAAACAGCTGTTACAAGAGATGTATGCACTCCAGCCGGTCGCGTTTAATCAGCCCTACCACGGCTTCGATGGCATGCTCTCCGCACCAGCCGTGGGGTATATTATTCTCGAGTCAAAAGTCAACCAGAGTGGTCATTTTCACCCTGGGCAGACGCAGCATGGAGCACAGGGTTCACCCACCTGGATTGCCAGACAGATCGAACGGATGAGCACCCCTGGGAGCAAAGCCTACAGTCCACAGAATGCCGCCATTGCCGCAACGATCCGCCGTACCGGTGTCGATCAAGTGCCCGTTGTGACCACGGTCATTCACCCGGAAACAGGCGCGGTCAACATCTATTACCGTGCTCCTGGCTGCGACGATTGGCAATATCTGCCCGCCAAAGAATCATTGCTGGCGGCACTGAAGGCCCATACTCCACCAGAATCACCAACTCCAAACACCTCGCTTCAGCACCTCTGGCAACGGGCACGTGACTGTACCAGCAAAATTGCTGCAACCGTTGGCCTAACCGTATGCATGTTTGCTACACAGGTTGTCCTACCAGCACACGATATCGTCAACCGGCTCCATCTGGATTGGCTCTTTGCTCCGCCAACCGTCTTACACATTGACGAACTGGATACCACCGAACAATGCTCCGATGTACCTGCAACTGATGTCCTGACATCTCAACAACAGGTGGTGCAAAACCAGATAGATCAGGCCGTCGCTGATCTTAGTGAGATTCAGCAAGCGGAAAATGAACGACGTCGCCAAAGGCAATCCGAAGAGGCCGAGATAGCTCAAGCAGCGCAGTCAGCGCAGATAAGCCTGGATCAAAAACCTGAAGACAAACGATCTATGAGTAAATGACATAAAAGTATCGCAAGGAAGCTCTGTTTGGATCATCCACAATCCTATCTACAACAGCACCGAACACTTATTCAGGCATGGAATCGCCATATTGAGGATGAGTGGCAGGCCCGCCAACGGATTGAACATGCATTCTTAAAAGAGAAACAGGAAGCCGAAAACCAACACCAGGCTGCTCTTCAGACTGCTGAGACCCAGCGTCAGACTGCTCTCCAAGCTGCGGAAACGCAATACCAAACTGCCCTCCAGGACGCTAAGAACCAACAATCTAAGGCAGAGCAATCGGCACATGATAGCCTGCGTCACTTTACCAGCATCCAACGGGACGCAGAGAAAGAGATGGATGAGCGTAACATTACCCGCATCCAACAGGACGCAGAGAAAGAGATGGATGAGCGTAAGATTGAAAGGGAGTACAGTACTACTAAACCAACCCAATTACCACTTGAGGATCAGACCAGATTCGAATCACTCCTTCAAGCATTACAATCTGGACCTTACCAGCGCTTTCAAGACAACTGCCGGGATCTGGATTGTGCTCATGAACGACGTGTATACTCACCTTACAGAGGTCTAATAGGCTCGTTCTTTTTGAATCATCTCCTCTGTTTTGGAAGTACTCTTTTATTAGTATATATCTTCTATCATTATGGTGGGCCTGGTAAGTCCTATTTTGTGGTATCAATTGCTTTATTATGGTATTCACTAGTATTATCCTTTGAATTGTTCTCACAGTTGAATAAAGATGACAAATATACAATTGACATTACATACCAATCCTTTTTGTATATTCTTGGAGTTCTCGTTGCACTCTTTGTTCTCTTTAGGCCAGAGCTTTCACTTTTAAATGTGGTTGTGCTTATACCAATTGTATACTTAATTTCATCCATAATCGTAGCTATTATCTTCGCTCTCATTCAATGGATTATTGGCATTGAATTTTCTATGACGATTAAAGGAGATGATAGGAATTCTTACTTTTCTGGGGCTTCCACTTTTTTTATTTCTCCTGGCCTTTGATAGGACTATCGACAATACTAACGGTTTAGGAATTCCTCTTCTATCGTATGCCCTTGCTTTCTGTTACTATTCAGGTTTACAAGGAATGATATATATCATCACAACAAGACGTGTTGAAAACTTACAGAGAAAAGTCCAGAGCGATTATAACGAAATAAACCAAACTGTTGCTGTCGTACAGCATTGGCACCGCACATGGCTCACCGAGATAGAGCGTGAATACCAACACCAACAGACAAAAGCTCAGACGGAATACCAACCCCAGCAACTTGAGGCAGAGCATGAATATCAACGCCAGAAGACAGCAATAGTAGCGACCTATCACGAGCAACAGGACAAAGCACAGCAAGTTTATCAGCGCCGACAGGAATCACGCGATGAAGAAAAGCACGATTTTGAACGAACCTGGCAGCTTCAGGCCCGTGCGTTCCTGAACGAGATTGATCGCTTTTCTCCCCCCTGGACTGCCCAGCAATGGGCTACCTGGCAACCTGTCACCGATGCATCGCCAGTGGTTCGATTAGGGTATCTCTCACTGCCTCTGTTTGAGCAATATTCTCTGCCGGTCGATATCCCTGGTGAGCATGCGCTCTTCTTCAGTGTTGATGGTGACACCAACACAACCGCCGCTGCGGCGATGCAGTCACTGATCCTCCGACTACTGGCAACGATACCGCCCGGTCAGGTTCAATTTACCTTTATCGACCCGGTTGGTTTGGGCAACCATGTCGCCTCCTTTATGCGTCTGGCCGACCATGATGACTCGCTGGTCACCAGTAGAGCCTGGACCGAACCACGCCATATTGAGCAGCGACTGGCCAATCTAACCGAGCATATGGAGACGATTATTCAGAAATATTTGCGCAATGAGTATCAAACAATCAAAGAATATAATAAGGCGGGCGAAATTGCCCAGCCCTATCAGGTGCTGGTCGTCTTTGATTTTCCGGTGAACTTCTCCGAAGACGCTGCACAACGACTGGTGAGCATTGCTCAGAACGGGCCACGCTGCGGTGTTTTTGCAATCATCCTGCATGATCGCGGCAAAGAACGACCCTACCGCTTTGATATTGCCGATCTCGAACGCGTATCAACCTGTATTCGCTCACAAGGCCAGCAGTTTCTGCTAGCGGATAACGACTATAAAGCATTTCCGTTAACCCTGGAAACGCTCCCTGACAGTACGACCCTGGTCAATCATATTCTCGATACGATTGGTGCATCATCCAAACAGGCTAGCACAGTTGAGGTATCCTTTCAGCGCTTGCTCCCGCAGGCGTTGTGGCCTGAGCAGACGATCAGTGAACTGACCGTTCCTATCGGACGTTCTGGCGCCAAAAGTTGCAGCCATTTACCCTGGGGCAGGGCACCAATCACCATGCCCTGATTGTCGGCAAGACCGGTTCGGGCAAATCAACCCTGCTGCATATTCTTATCACCACAATTGCTCTGTACTACCATCCCGAAGAGGTAGAACTCTACCTGATTGACTTTAAAAAGGGCGTTGAATTTAAGCTGTATGCCACCTATCAGCTCCCCCATGCACGGGTCATTGCCATTGAGAGTGAGCGTGAATTTGGTTTAAGCGTACTTGAAGGACTGTATGCCGAATATGAACGACGCGGTGATACCTTTCGCCATCGTGGTGTGAATAGCCTGAAAGCCTACCGTCAGGCTACTGGTGAGCGCTTACCCCGTATTCTATTGCTGGTCGATGAATTTCACAAGTTTTTTATTGAGCAGGACCCGCTGGCGACACGAGCCTACCAGGTGCTTGAACTCCTGGTTCGTGAAGGGCGCAGTGCCGGTATTCATATTCTCCTCGCATCCCAGACATTGACTGGCTCAGCAAAACTGCCCGATAGCATCAAAGAGCAGATTGGCATACGCGTTGCACTGCAATGTAGTGAGGCCGACTCACGCCTGATCCTGGCCGATGATAATACTGCGGCC
Organism: Chloroflexaceae bacterium; assembly: GCA_012034075.1. Classification (GTDB taxonomy): domain Bacteria; phylum Chloroflexota; class Chloroflexia; order Chloroflexales; family Chloroflexaceae; genus JAAURD01. The sequence goes on from JAAURD010000235.1 coordinate 5,732, forward strand.
CGATTGTTATCCCGCCCCGGCGAAGCGATCTACAACTCAGCCAATGGTCTGATCGAAGGCAATAACACCTTTCAAGTTGCCTGGTTAAACGAGGAGCAGCAAAAAACCTATCTAACCAGTCTCTACCAGCATGCTCAGCAACAGGGCTTCTCGGCGCGGCAGATTGTGTTTGAAGGCAACCAACCGGCCACAGTTGAACAAAATACCGCTTTACAGCAGGCACTCACCGCACCGACTGTTCCCAACAGGGCGCCCCGTCTCAAAGCCTGGTTGGGCGAACCAACCGCCATACGTGATTCCACCTCGGTTACCTTCCAGGCGCGCAGTGCCAATAACGTGCTGATCATTGGGAATGATGAACGGGCGGCCCTGGGCATGTTAGTTACCGCACTTGTGAGTCTGGCAGCGCAACTGCCTGCAACACCAAGGTCAGGCCCGCAGACCTTTTCGATCATTGACCTCAGTGATCCAGATAGCCATACCGTTAACCCGTTTGCTATCCTGGCCGAACGTTTGCCCCACCCCATTGCCGTTGCGCGTCAGCGCCGTCAGCGCTCCGGCCTGATCAACGCGATAGCGCAAGAAGTAGCACAGCGAATGCAGAACAATACGGCTGCTGCTCCGCTCTTTCTCATACTCTATGGCCTGCAAAAGGCACGTGATCTCCGGCTCGACGCCGTCGGTCCAGACAATGGCAACACCCCCTGGCTGTCAGCGAGTAGCAGTGGCGCATCCGAAGCCCAGAGTCTGGGCCTTTCCAACTCTTTTGGTAGCCAATTTGGCATGGCTGCCAGTCCCGCCACACCAGCAACGACCAACCCGGCCCAACAGTTGCCCAAAATCCTCCGTGATGGGCCTGAGTTTGGCGTATATACCCTGATCTGGTGCGATACCAGCACCAACCTGAACCGTACCTTTGAACGAGCGACTCAGAACGAATGTATGCTTCGCATTGTCTTCCAGATGAGCGAAGATGACTCAGTGCGGCTGATCGGCTCAACTGCCGCCAACAAACTTGGAGACCACCGCGCCCTGTTCTATGATGATGAAAAGGGATCACTCGAAAAGTTCCGACCATATGGGCCACCCAACCAGCAATGGCTCGAGTGGGCACTGGCTCAACTCACCAAACGCGCCCACACAGAACCATAGCAAGACGCTTGCTACTCATACCAAATTCGGTTAATCGATAAGAGGTGCGGCTTGCAGCCTGCTTTGTAGGGTCGC
>JAAURD010000020.1 GCA_012034075.1 Chloroflexaceae bacterium
ATCCTCGATTGGGTTGTTGTCTAAATCGATGTCCACCAGCTGCTCGAATGCGTCTTTTGCGACCATCTCGCGAACGCTCCATCGACCCTATCTTGCTGTACGACGCATCCAAGACTCGCAGATTGCTGAGGTACGGCGACGCCGCCAGTTGTTGCAATCCGGCGTTGTTGATTGCCGATGAGCCAACCACCGCACTGGATGTGACAATCCAAGCCCAGATCCTCGACTTGATGCGGGCCTTGCGGACGGGCATAGATACCTCGATCATCTTGATTACCCATGATATGGGCGTGGTTGCCGAAATGGCGGAAAACGTCGCAGTGATGTATGCCGGTCAGATCGTCGAATATGCCGATGTGGTACAGCTCTTTGCCGATCCCAAACATCCCTACACCCAGGGCTTACTCAAATCCATTCCGGTGTTGGGACGGGTACGCGAACAACTGGATGTCATTGAAGGGGTCGTGCCCAACCTCATCAACCCGCCCGCAGGGTGCCGTTTTGCCAGTCGTTGCCCGCACCGGTTTGAGCATTGCAGCCAGGATCCGCCCGTTATCATGTTTGACGCGCAGCGCCAGGTACGTTGCTGGTTGTATGCCCAGGAGTGAGGAGATTACTTGTGACCGATCAGCCTGTTCTACTTGATGTACACAACCTGGTGAAGCACTTTCCCATTAAAGGGGGCTTTCTGCGCCGCGAGGTGGCTCGTGTGCGTGCCGTTGATGATGTGAGTTTTGCAGTCCACCGTGGCGAAACGCTGGGCCTGGTCGGTGAAAGTGGCTGTGGTAAGAGTACCACCGGTCGCACTATTTTGCGCCTGCTGGAACCCACCAGTGGTCAGGTCTGGTTCGATGGCAAAGAAGTCTTTAAACTGCCGAGCCGTGATCTCAAACAACTCCGCCGCGATATGCAGATCATCTTTCAAGACCCCTTTTCATCGCTCGACCCACGGATTACAGTTGGCGAGAGTGTTGCCGAAGGTCTGGTGATTCATGGCATTGGACAGGCCCGTGAGCGTGCTGAACGGGTCGGCCAGGTCTTAAGCAAAGTGGGCCTCCATCCCAGCCATATGCAACGCTTTCCCCATGAATTTTCCGGCGGGCAACGGCAACGCATTGGCATTGCCCGTGCCCTGGTGCTCGAACCACGCTTGATTGTCTGTGATGAGCCAGTATCGGCGCTCGATGTCAGTGTGCAGTCACAGGTGCTCAACCTGCTGCGCAACTTGCAGCAGGAATTTGGCTTGACCTATATCTTTATTGCCCACAATCTCAGTGTCGTCGAACATATTAGCAACCGCATTGCGGTGATGTACCTGGGCAAGATGATTGAATTGGCAACCCGCGATGACCTGTTTCGCCAGCCCATGCACCCCTACACCCGTGCGCTCATATCAGCCATTCCGCTGCCCGATCCGACCATCAAGCGCGAACGGATTATCTTGAAAGGGGATGTGCCATCGCCAATCAACCCGCCATCGGGCTGTCGTTTTCACCCGCGCTGCTGGATGGCGCGTGATATCTGCAAAGAGCAAGAACCCGTCTTTGAGCAAAAAGCACCCAACCACTGGTCAGCCTGTCACTTTGCCGAAGAAGTATCAACGTAGACGCGATGCCGCCATACGATATTTGCTATCGTAGTGAATAATAAACTGATAGGCGGCCGTGCTCACACCATAATGTTGGGCCAGCACCGCATCGATAGCATCAATCAAGGGTTTGGCTGTGCTCACCGTATAGCGCCGCGATATGCGCTTGCCATACCGCTGGATACGTACCTCTTTGAGCGTCGCCTGGGCCTCCAACGCGCTCAGTAGCTGCTGACCCAGGGTCTGCAATTGCTCCAGCGTCGATTCCTTGGCAGCGCTAAAGCGAAACCCAAAAACCATATAGTCCTTCAGATTATACATATCAAAGTGGGTTGAGTAGTACCACCAGAAGAACGAACTGCTCAGCAGTGCCACCGCCTGTGCACCAGTCAGTCCATCCAGATAAGCCACTTTGTTGGTGCTAGAGACCGTATCAAATGGATGATCCAGAAATACCTTCCAGTAGCGACCGCCAGCGCTTCGATAGCCCAGCACATGCGGGGTCACCTCGGTGGAGCGATAGCACTCCCAGCGGCTCGTTGCGGTAGAATGCCCGCAAGATATCCATTTCGCAGTCATCTTGCACCTTCAGCACAAACGGTGTCAGCTGCACAATATCGGCAGGTTGCACCGTGTAAGCGAGGAGCTGGAACAGCTCTTGACGCTCAGTCGCGGTCCATCGGTTCAGACCAGTCGTGGCGAGCAGCGGCTCTGCTACCAGCGGCCCGCGCAAGAGCGTGATCAAGCGCTGATCCACACCGGCAAACAGTCTGGCCGGTCGCTCATCAAACGCCGCAATCAAGAGACTGTGCCCCGGCTCACCCGGCTGCGGTTTGAGCAACTGCTGGAGCGAACGCATACGCCGCGTATGGATCGCGGGCAATGGCAAAATCAGCCCCAGGTAGCTCTGCGGGTGCGATAACTGGCAACAGCGTTCAGCCACATAGGCATGCACATTGCCACACGCCAGCGTCGCATATCCCGCAAGCTGGTACTGTTGCCGCAACGCCGCGCGGTATTCAACAAAGGGCGGGTTGCCAATAATCACATCAAACCCGCCCCGCGCCATCACTGATGGGAAGGCCAGATGCCAGTGCAACGGTTGCTGATCCGATTGCCCTGTCCTGGCATCATCCCGAGCTGCTCCGCTGTCAGGCCCAATCTCGCCAATCAGCGCATTGCCAACCCGCAGCGCAAGACACATATCCGCCAGACAGCTCCCATGCACTGGTCCTGGCATCCGTGCTATCAGTGGCAGCAACAGACGCATGGTGCAAATCTCTATCGCTTCCGGCAGCAGATCAACGCCATACAGGTTGCGCTCCAGAATCGTGCGGGTCACCCAGAAATCACGTCCCGGTGGCTGATCCATATCGGCCTGCCATGCCTGCTGATCGCCCTCAAACCGCTCCATACGCCGCAAACAGCTATGATAGAACGGCTCCAGGAGGTGCAGTGCGCTGACCAGAAACTGCCCCGAACCACACGTCGGGTCGAGAATGCTCACCTCTTGCAAGGCTTGCCAGCACGCTGCGATCAGTGATGGCTCAACGCACTGGTCGATCATATCCTGAAGCAACTGGGCAACGTTCAGATGGTAGGGCAGCAGATCGTTCGTGCTGCGAATCTGGCCCTGCACCAGCGCCTTGTGGATGCGTGCAGAGCGCTGGCGTCGATGTATCACATCGCGCCAGGTTTCGGTCGGTCGAGCATAGGCCGCCGGTGGCCGCTCGATCAGTCCACCTGGCTCATGCAGACCTGCTGCAACTTCTGGTGGTAATGGCACATCACAGCCATAGCGCAGCGCCGGGTAGATATATCGCTCAGGGTGCTGCTGGAGGAAGTGCCGGCACGTATCAAAGAATGTCCCCTCACGCCGTGCTATCGCATCCAGCAGTGCAGGCACAATCGTCTGCTGGCACAGCGAGGCAGTCACGTCCTCTTCGGTTGCGTAGGCGCCCAGTGCCTTCTGGTGCAAATAGCGATCCAATACCAGCACCAACACCTGTGGCGTCACGGTCTGCGCAGTCAATGGCGCGTGATCATCGAGGCACCACTGGTACTGCTGAAACACCGCAAAGATGCGCTCAAAAAGCCCATTCGGCAGGAACACTGAATCGTCCTGCTCAATGCCCGGCTGAAAAAGCGGCGGCAATGCAATCGCAGCGCGACCGCTTGCTGTCTGCTGCGCACTGAGCAAGAGTGGCCATAGGACATGCTGCCCGTAGGTCTCCTGACCGTCCTGTTCGGCCAGACGCCGCTGCAGATAGGTCCGGTCCTCGTAGAGCAGACCAGCCTGCTGCAAAAACCAGAGTGCGGCAAGGCGGCTCAGCAACCGCAACGCCCCCCGCCGCCCTTCAGCCTCGGCGATGCCATGCCCAAGCGCCTGCTGCAATGCGGTATAGGCCGGTCGCAGCTGGGTATCAAAACGCTGTACTGCCTGTGCTATCGGGGCGTGTCTCATAACGCGATAGACTGATTCCGTATCAGACGTAGGTACGGCTTGCAGCCGCACAGCGGTCGGCACGACCGCACGCACGCACGCATCATACTACATTCGGTTAATCGATAACCGATTGGGCGCAGTGGCTGTGCGTCATCTCTTCGGATCAGTGACGTAGGCGCCGCTTGCAGCCGCGCACCCCTGAGCCGCCACAGCATCGTAGGCGCCGCTTGCAGCCGCGCACCCTTTCCACCGCAAGCAGACTGCCGGGGTTGTGGGCGTCAGCGTGCTGCACCCAACGGCCCCCGAAATTGGTTTGGCATCGTTGAAGCCAAAAAACCGAGCCTTGAGAGGATGAGCGGTTGCAGAAAGCAGGCGCTCCTCATCCTCTCAAAGCACATACCAGTAATCACCCGAATAAAGGCGCCTTCCTACAGTTGGTAACAGTCTCTTTTGCGATCATACCCAATTTGGCCGACAAAACCTCTTGACACAGAACATTTGTTCTGATACAATAGAACTACCCCGCACAACCCTGCGAGGCCAATAACCGCGTGCAGACGAGCTTTCTGGCCTCTCGGGTTGCCCTGCGAGGGTGTTTTTATCGCATCAAGAAGAAAGGTGTACGCTATGGCAGTAACCAGTCGAGATATGCATACCACACCTGCGTGGTCGCGTTCACGTTCACCCCGTGTTCGTGGGCCAATGATGCGGCCACGCAGCATACGACCGTTCATCTGGTTTATCCTAGTCATCCAGGTTGCCATCGTGATCTACCTTCTGGTCAGTCAAGCCATTGGCTTGGGCCAGAGCTGGATCGATGACCTGCGGTATGGGAATCCACGCACCGCCCATATCGCCGGTTTTGTGGGTCACAATGAGGCACATAATCAACCAAGTCACTTTTTTGCGCTCAACCTCGACCGTCAAGTCGTAGTCCTTGAGTTTCCCGGCGGTGATGCCAGCAATGTTCGTACTCTGGTTGGCCCCTACCTCTTTGGCGCCGATGCTGATCGTCATCCGGTGATGCTTGATCTGCGCGACGTCGATGGTGACCAGAATGTTGATCTCTTACTCACGGTACGCGATGAGCAGATCGCCTATGTCAATAAAGAAGGGACCTTTCGTTTGCCCACTGGCGAAGAGTGGAGCACTATTCAACAGCTCCAACCATAAGGGGGCGAGCTGACCGAAGCATGGAAATCATCGTAATGTCATGATACGTCCACCTACACCCAATATGGATCGTGATCAGACCATGTTTGTTCTGGTCATGATCATCAGTCTGCTGATCGTGCTGCTGTTTCTGCTGCTCCCGCTGAGTCACAACGAGGTCTGGAGCCGCTGGAACGGACCGGCCGAACTGATAGAGGACCAACCGGCGTCGTCTGATACCAATGATGCCATCTCCGTGGCATCAACCGGCGCACCAGCGGACGGCTTGCCAGTCGCCCAGTCGGGTCGTTATGCCGTTCAGGGGCCGCCGAGCCTGACTGCTGGTGCGATTGATACCATTTTGCAGGTATATCATTCACCAGCAACGGGTACGGGGCAGGTCTGGGTAAGCTATGGGCAGCGCTATGGCATCGATCCGATCTTTGCGCTGGCCTTTTTTGTTCACGAAAGCCAGGCTGGTACGCATCCCAACTGGGCCGGTCTCAAGCCCGATGGCAGCACCACGCACAATGTTGGCAATATCATCTGTGCAGGCTATGCCCAATGCTACCAGCGTTTCCGCGACTATCCATCGTGGGAAGAAGGTATCCACGATTGGTACCGTCTCATCGCAGTGGAATATATACAAGGGCGGGGTGCCACCACCGTCGAGCAGATTATTCCGATCTATGCCCCCGCCTTGGAAAACGATGTTGCTGCCTATATTGCCACGGTCAAGCAACTGGTAGACCGCTGGCGTGCCGATTATCAGTCCTGATCCTGACGGCGAAGTCTGGGGTATCACCGTCAGGGATCGGCGTCATACGGATCAGGACTATCTCGTATCAATGTGCCGAGACCTCTTCCGGCAGACGTGGCGGCGCTAATTCAATCACCCGATCATGCAGCGCCTGGACAATGCGGGCATGGGGCTGTTCACCCTGACCCTGCTCAAGCAACTCCTGGGGATGGCATGGCCGACCAAACGTGACAACGACCGGGTGCAGCTTGGGCACAACCTGACCACGCGGCAGCGACTCATACGTGCCTTGAATATAAATAGGCACGACCATCGCAGGATACTGATTGAGAATAATGCCCAATCCCTGACGAAATGGCAGAATCTCGCCGCTGGGCGATAAGCGTCCTTCCGGAAACCAGACCAGATTCTTCTGCTTCTTCAGCGTCAACGCGCCAAACGCAAGGCTGGTGGTAAATGACCCGCTGGCAGCACTAGAGACAGGCAATGTCTGCGAGATACGACTAAACAAACGCATCACCGAGCTGCGAAAGAAAAGATCGACCGAACCGGCCCAGTAGGTGCGTTCCATCCAGGCATAGGGCAGTGACGCCGCCATCACAAAAGGATCAAGATTGCTGCTATGGTTCGCCGCCATCACAAACGGCCCTTGCTGCGGCAAGTTCTCCAGACCACGCACCTCTAAACGAAACAGCCAGCGCATCATCAACCGGTTATGGTAAAGAGCAGCACCGCCAGCACCCGCAATATCGGTCCTATCGGGCGAAACCACTGCTGCTGTTCTGGCGTCAGGATATCCTCTGGATGGGCTAACAGCTCTTGGATCGACTCGGACGAACGGTCCTGATCCGGTCGCCCCTGAGCAACTTCGCGCAACAGGTCACGCACGGTGCTGATCCGATTGGCCGCTTCTTCGGTCAACTCCACACCTGTCTGCTCTTGAATTTCAACCGTCAGATTGAGCCATGACAGCGAGTCAATGCCCAGCTCGAGCTGGGGACTGGTGTCTGGAGTGAGACGCCGGTCTTCATAGCGCCTTGCCAGCAGTTCCCATACATGCAACGCCTGCGGGTTTTGCAGCAACTCACGGTCACGTTCCGTCATATCTTCCAGGGCAATCGGGCCGGTCGCCGTGGTAGCGATGGTTTCGCCCTTGAGCGCCTGCACATAGCGCTCACGCAGCAAGTGGCGGCGAATTTTGCCCAGGTTCGTCTTGGGCAACGGTTCCATAGTGATAGCATAATCGGCAATGCGCTGATAGGTAGGCAACTCTTTTGACTGTGCACGAACGCCGTCACGAATAGCCCGTTCGATATCGCCATTACGCCAGCGGGTGACCTCTTCCATATCGGGGACAATCAGCCCAACCAGGCGATTGTCATGCTGGAGCACGCCAATCTCGCTGATAAACTGGCTGGCCTGGTAAACTTCCTCGACCGGCTCCGGTTGTACATTTTTACCACCCTCGGTAACAATCAAGGTAGATGCCCGGCCGGTAACATAAACAAAGCCATCACCATCGATATAGCCCAGATCACCAGTGCGAAACCAGCCATCTTCGGTAAAGGCCTTCGCAGTCTGTTCCGGCAGATTGCGGTACCCACCAAACACACCCGGTCCACGTGCCAGAATCTCTCCCTGCCCTTCTGGATGTTCAGAAGGGCTCTCCTCGCCATCTTCATTCGAGGTATTGGTATCAATACGAATGTCAACATTGGAAAGGGGCACACCAACACTGGCAAAGCGTGGGACACTGCCGGGTTTGAACGTAGGCATGGTACCAACATCAGGCAGGTTAAGCGTCAGCAACGGTGCGGTCTCGGTAAGGCCATACCCAATGCCCACGCGAAAGCCAATGCCTTCGAGCTTCCAGGCGAGTTCCGGGTCCAGGGCTGAGCCACCAGAGGCCAGCAAGTGCATGTTCTTGCCAAAGGTCTCGTGAATCGGCTTGAACAGCAACTTCCCAACCCGAACACCCATAGAGCGACGTAACCAGATGCTCATCTGTAAACTGCGCCGAAAGATGGCGGTGGAGAGTGCGCCACGGGCCTGTACCTGCGTTTCAATGCGGTTATACAATGCCCGATAGAGCCGTGGTACCGCCACCATAATGGTTGGTTGAGCCTGCTGCATCGCCTCCAGCAAATGGCGCCCCGTGAGTGATTGAGGCAAAACCACACAGGCGCCAAAGGCCAGCGGTGTCAAAATACCAATCGAGAATGGGTAGACATGATACATAGGCAGTGGCATCAAGATGATCTCATTTTCTTGCAACAGACGACTGGCAAAAACCGCCTTGATCTGAATCGTGAGGTTCTGGTGGCTCAGCGGCACACCCTTGGGGACCCCAGTAGTACCAGAAGTATAAAACATCACCACGGTATCATCCGGTTGCACGGTCGGAAATGCCACGGTATTGGAACTGAGCAGCGCTCGCCAACCCCGCTCATCGTCATCTGCAACATCAAGCAACGTGATATGGACCGAACCCTCAGGCGCAAGTTGCTCAATGCGCTTGAGATAGTTGGTCGTCGTAAAGATAAACCGGGTCTCACTGTCGCGGAGCACTTGAGCCAGTGAATCGCGGGGTATCTGCGTATCAAGGGGAATCACCGCGCCCCCAGCGGTGATCGTAGCGAGACACGCGATCAGCCATTCGGGGCTGTTTTGGCCAAAATGGTGACATAATCGCCCGACCGCAGCCCGGCTTGCACCAGGCCACTGGCTAACTGACGAATCCGATCCGCCATATCGCCATACGAAAGGCGGGTGATACCATGTTCATCGAATGACACAATACACTGGCTCTCACGCGCAACTCGCGGAGGATTCATCAGGGTCTGTAATGTCCGCAGATCGTCCATAAATTCAGATACTCCTTTTTGCTCGATCAGCAGTGCCAGTTCTCTCTCACGTATCCGCAGAGGGTGGCAGAATCATTGCCAAATGGTATCTCACTGCGTGCCTGGCGTCATCTCGTGCATCCTTTGCGGTGGTCAATAGTGTTTCTCTTCCTTTGCTGTATTGTATCACGCTTTGTGCCAAAGAACGATACCAATCCCTGGTTTATTGGATCAATTTGCTAGGGGCGCAGCACGCTGCGCCTCTAGCGTCAGGTGAGAGATAGCAATGTCTGGTCTATCAGCACAATCGGGTATGGGCTATGCGAAGGACTCGTACCACCGTGTGACGTAAAAACAATCTGGTTGCAGATGCAAGGAATGGGCTATCTGCTGCATTATGCCATATTATGTCAAGTTATCAGGATTGCTATCACCGTGATTTAGGCATGTTATCCAGCAGACACCAACCCTTTTTGGATACCTTTACTATAGTCATCGCGCCACTTTTTTGGTAGTATAGTGAGCAGGTGATGCTTGCTTTCTATACATACTGAATTGTCACTTCACATGATCACACTCAAGGAAGATCATGATGATTCTGTATCATCTGGTGAAGGCGTGATTGATCCACACGTTTAAATCATGATGCAGGGTTGCCTGATTGATGGTGTTGTCAGAGATGATAGGTGATAGGCGAAGTGATAATGTGTATTGAGCAAGTAAATGCAATGTCGGATCACGGGGGTGCATCTCTTTCTATGTTCTAACATAGGGTATCAAGGGATTCCATGCACTTTTGCAAAACGATGTTTTGCATCCTCAATCATTTGCCTGCTTCAAATGCCAGGCAGACCTGAGACAACAAATCATACCGGTTCTTTTTAGGAGGATGTGCCAGGGGTGACACATCTTTTGAGGAACACGACCAGGCAGGTTTGTGTAGCAGGTTCTACAATCAGGGACTTTGTTGTTACGGTTTGGATTAGGTTTGTCCGTTCAGTGTCGTGCTATGTTGCATCAGCCGGCTCTGCTCTGGACAGTGTTGCTGTGTGGCAGCAACACGGTTGCTCATGCCAGAAATCGATACCTGGCACACATAGGTTCAAGACATGTTTATGAAATGCACATTCAGGAGGAAAACAGCTCATGAAAAGCAAGTGGTTTAAGTGGGCCAAATGGGGATCAACCATTGCTGGCGCCATGCTTGTCGTCTTTCTGCTCAATGGTACTGCCTTTGCTCAAGAAGAGGCGGCTCTTTCTGTTGACGAACTCGCCCGCAGCATCAACACCGTCTGGGTACTGGTCGCTGCGTTTCTCGTCTTTTTTATGCAGGCTGGTTTTGCGTTGCTTGAGGCTGGTGCGACCCGCTCCAAAAACGCAATCAACATTATGATGAAGAACCTGATCGACTTCATCTTTGCCACGGTTGCCTTCTGGGCCATTGGGTACGCCTTTATGTTTGGTGAGGGCAGCCCCTTTATTGGCCTGAATGGTTTCTTCCTTACTGGCATCGAAGACGATTTTGCCGGTCTCCCCGTCATGGCGTTCTGGCTCTTTCAGCTGGTCTTTGCGGGTACTGCCGCGACCATCGTCTCCGGGGCCATGTCCGAGCGCACCAAATTTAATGCCTACCTGATCTACAGCATCGTCATCACTGCCATTATTTACCCCATCTTCGGTCATTGGGTCTGGGGTGGTGGCTGGCTTTCGACCATTGGTCAGGACCTTGGGCTGATGGCAGAGGGTGGCTTCAGTGATTTTGCTGGTTCGACCGTGGTGCATAGTGTTGGTGGCTGGTGTGCCCTTATTGGTGCAATGCTCTTAGGCCCACGCATTGGTCGCTTCGATAAAGAGGGTCGTGTGCAGAGCATTCCGCCCCACTCCATGCCACTGATGACACTGGGTGTCTTTATTCTCTGGCTGGGCTGGTTTGGCTTCAACCCTGGTAGCCAGCTGGCCGCCGCGACCGCTGGTGATGCCAACGCCATTGCCCTGGTCGCTGCCAACACCAACATCGCTGCTGCTGCTGGTGCGCTCAGTGCGATGATTATTGCTGCGCTACATACCCGCAAGGCTGATCTGGGCATGACCCTCAATGGGGTGCTGGCTGGTCTGGTCGCAATCACTGCTCCCTGTGCCGTGGTCAGCCCGTTCTGGGCCTTGATCATTGGTCTGATTGGTGGTGGTGTGATCTTCTATGGTTCTATGCTGCTTGAGAAGATGAAAATTGATGATCCCGTTGGTGCCGTGCCGGTCCACTTGATGTGTGGTATCTGGGGCACGCTGTCGCTGGGTCTCTTCTCGACCGATAGTGGTCTGATTACCACTGGCCAGACTGGTCAGTTTCTGTCCCAGGTGATTGGTGTGGTCGCCTGTGGTGTCTGGACCGCTGGTACGGCCTTTATTCTCTTCATGGCAATCAAAGCCACGGTTGGTCTGCGGGTCAGCACCGAAGAGGAAAATCGTGGCCTGGACGCTGGCAAGCATGGTGCATTGGCCTACTTCTCCGAAGGTCAGCCCTACCCACAGCCATTAACTGGTGACGACAAGGCATCCGCGATGAGTGGTGTCAGCCGTTCACCTGCTAACTAAGGTCTGTTCGATACACACCCGATATCTCTCTTCACCCCCGCCCGCTCTCCCTTTCACCAGGGAGAGCGGGCTGTTGCGTTGTTCGGTTGCGCGAGCATCAAAAGGAGCATTCACTCCGTGTGAACGCTCCTTTGTTTGCTCCTGGGTTGTGCTGAGCCTGTCTCAGCATGAATATAGATGCTGCTGCGATTCGTCAGTGTCCAGTCTGGTAACGTTGAGATGATCGGGTGTTTCCTGTTCCAGGCCGAATGCAGATAAAGACAAGATAAAGGCATCAATATCATTGCCACGCCACCGCACGGTGAGCGGTTTCCCATTCCATGACCGCGTAAGCACACCGGTCTCTTCGAGATCACTCCATACCTGCTCCGGTTGTATCAGTGCCATGCCCCGCGCCTCGGAGAGCCGTGCCACGATGCGATAACACGGTTCAGGATAAATCGGCATGGCTTCCCAATCGGGGAGCCAGTGACCAACTACCAGACCTTCGGGCTCACATTTACCACCATTATCAATAATAACAAGACCACTTTCTAGCGCCTCATTCAACAAACGCATAAAAGTTGCCCCTGGGTTTCCATTCCATGCATAACCATACTGATCGACGCTGGCATGCTGATCGCAAATTGATGCTATAATGACTGAAGCGTGTGACACATTAGCCTCCTCTATCTGCTGTTGCTCACTTCATATAGACGTAAGTTCGGACCATTTTGTTGCAGAAATTGGTTCGTTCTTTTACAAAAATAGTTCGTAACGTATGGTTTGGTGTGAACGCATGTTGCCCAGAAAGGAGAAGACCTGCCATGATCTGTCATGTCGTTTTGTTTGGTATTCGTGCTGATGTGCCACAAACTGCAATTGATGAACGAATTGCTGCACTGCAAGGGTTAACCGCAATCATCCCAGAGATTCGTTCGATGACGGTAGCACGTGATGAAATTGGGAGCGAACGCTCTGCTACATTTGGTCTGATCAGTACATTTGATACGCTGGAAGCACTGCGTACCTATCAGCAGCACCCACAGCATCAGGCAGTTGCGGCACAAACGTTTGCCCTATCGGAGTGGGTCAAAGCGTGGGATTTCACCACCGACGCGTAAGCCGGTCTACACTGGCTGCCCGTAAACACTGGTGGTGCTTGATCGGGCTGTTCCTGGTCGTGCTGAGCATCGCTGGATGCACCACAACCGGTCAGGAACAGCCGCTGGTAGCACCAGAGTCGACCGTCATCCTCGCTGAAGGCCACACGTTTGGTCAGACCTTTGTCGCCCATCATGCTGGTTTGTTGGGGCTGGATATCTGGTTGGCTCCGCAGACCGCTGGCAGTGGCAATCTCACCCTGATATTGCAACCTGGCCCACGAGACAGCACTCCTCTGGCAACGGCAACACTGCCACTGGCCCAGGTAACCGAGGCCGGGTGGTACCATTTTGCCTTTGCACCACTGCCCGACTCACATAACCGGGATTATTATGCGCAGCTCACCCTGAATGGCAGTGGACAGGTAGCCGTCGGTGGCGCCGCCGGTGAGAGCTATTTGCACGGCGCCCGCTATATTGATGGTCAACCCGAAGATGCGCAGATCAGTTTCCGGCTCGTCTTTGACTCCACCCAGCAATGGCTTGATGTGCTAACCCGCAGTGTCGTGGTGTGGCTACCGCTCATCCTGATGGCCGCCCTGCTCTATCTGGTGCCGGGCTGGGCCTTGCTGGTCTGGCTCTGGCCTACTGCCAGGCGTCCAGGCTGGCCGACCACGCTGGGCCTGGCAGCTGGTTTGAGTCTGGCCCTGCATGCGCTGCTTCTGCTCTGGACTGATCTGGTCGGCGTGCATCTGGGCAGCCTGTACGTCTGGCTACCCAGTGTGCTCGGATTGCTCGCACTGGTCTGGTGGTACCAGCTGTGGCAGGTGCGGCAGCGCCTGGCGGACGCGTGGAACTGGCTGCAAGCGCAACCTCGCTGGGCCGACCTGGCCTTGCTGCTGCTGTTGGCAATGACCTTTGCCATACGCTTGCTGATCGTCGGTTCGCTGGATGTACCGCTCTGGGGCGACTCCTACCACCATGCCATGATTACCCAGCTGCTGGTGCATCACGGCGGCATGTTTGACTCGTGGCAGCCCTATGCCGAATTGACGACCTTTACCTATCACTTCGGCTTTCATACCGCAGCGGCTGGTTTGCAATGGCTCAGCGGCATGGCCGCGCCCCAGGCCACACTGTGGACGGGTCAGTTGCTGAACGGGTTAGCGGTGCTAGCGCTCTGTCCGCTGGCAGTGCGTCTGGGCGGCAATCGCTGGGCCGCCGTCGTGGCAGTGCTGCTGGCCGGGCTGATCATACCTATGCCGCTAATGTATGTGACCTGGGGGCGTTATACCCAACTCGCCGGGCAGGTGATATTGCCCGCCGTGCTCTGTTTGACCTGGCTCTTCTTTGAACGCCGCACCCTCGATTGGCGAATGCTCGTGCTCACATGCCTGGTATGGGCCGGGTTGGCACTCACACACTATCGTGTACTGGTCTTTGCCGTGCCCTTTGTAGCGGTGCTCTGGGCCTTTGAACTGCGACCAGCAAGGATCAAGACCCTGATAACATCGGGACTGGCACTGGCGCTGGGCACCGCCCTGTTGGTGTTACCCTGGTACCTCGGGCTGATTGCCGGTCGTCTAGTGACTATCGTTTCGCGCATTATGGTAGCTTCAAGTAATCCGACCAATCGCAACGCAGAGGTACTGAATGCCGCCGTGCCCGACCCGTTGCTGTATTTGCCGGTGCTGGTCTGGCTCTTGCTGCCCATTGCGATTGGCTGGGGTCTCTGGCGTCGTCAACGCGATGTGGCAATTGTTGGTTTGTGGTGGTTTCTGGTCATCGTGATGGTCAATCCGCACTGGCTGGGCTTGCCCGGTGCAGCGTTGCTGACCAACTTTACCATGCTCATTGCGTTTTATCTGCCAGCCGCAGTGCTGCTTGGCGCGGCTGCAAGCTGGCTGATTGCACCGCTCCGGCAGCGCTGGCTGATGCCGCTGCTGGTGGTAGCGCTGCTGCTGGCCGGTAGTTGGGGTACTACTCAGCTGATCAGCCGGCTTGATCTAACGTCGAGTATGCTGGCAACCCGGCCCGATGTACGCGCCAGTCGCTGGATTGCCGAACACACACCGGCCGATGCGCATTTCCTGGTCAATGCGTTTTTCCCGCCGCTGGTACCGGCCATGGCCGGCAGCGATGGTGGCTGGTGGTTGCCGTTGTTGGCCCAGCGATCCACGACCTTGCCGCCATATACCTATGGCACCGAGCAAGGGCCAACGCCCGATTATAAAGAGCAAGTGGAATATTTGACCCAGGAGATTTTGACCAAAGGGATTGACCACCCGGATGTGCAGCAGTTGCTGCATCAGCGTGGCGTAACCCATGCCTATATTGGGCAACGGCAGGGTCTGGTCAACACAACCATCCCACTGCTCCAACCGTCGGTATTGCTCCAGAGTCCCTATTTCGACCTGGTGTATCATGAAGATCGAGTGTTTCTTTTTGCTCTGCGGGATAGCCCATCTGGAGCAGAAACAGCAGTGAAAGAGAGGACCCTATGGCCCAGATAGATGTTTCCCAGACCCCATCGTATGCGCTCTTGCTGGCCGGTGCATGGCAGCATCGTGAGCCAGCGTATGAGGTGCGCAGCCCCTACTCCAACGCCGTGATTGCACGGGTCAGTCGCGCCAATGCCGCCGATGTGGAGAGCGCAATAGCGGCAGCGGTTGCTGCCTTCGAGCAGACGCGGCAACTGCCAGCGTATCTGCGGGCGCAAGTGCTGCGTGACATTTCGGCAGCGGTAGCGGCACGCGCAGAAGAGCTGGCCGTAACCATTGCGCAAGAAGCCGCCAAGCCCATCAAGCATGCCCGTGCCGAAGTGCAGAGGTGTGTTTTTACCTTCGCCTGGGCCGCCGAAGAGACCGGGCGGATCGCCGCTGAATTGCTACCCATGGATGTGCTAGCCGCCGGCGTTGGTCGTCAAGGTCTGGTCAAGCGCTTTCCCATCGGGCCGGTTGCAGCAATTACGCCCTTCAACTTCCCCCTGAATCTGGTAGCACACAAGCTAGCGCCAGCGATTGCAGCCGGCTGTCCAGTGGTCCTCAAGCCAGCCTCGCAGACGCCGATCAGTTCGCTGAAACTGGCAGAGATCATCCTGGCTACCGACTGGCCGGCGGCTGGCTTGAGTGTGTTGTCCCTGGCAAGCAGCGATGCTGCGCTCCTCGTGCGTGATGAGCGGATCAAGGCGCTGACGTTCACCGGTAGCCCGGCCGTGGGCTGGGCGCTGAAGAGCCAGGCCGGACGCAAGCGGGTGATGCTGGAACTGGGCGGCAATGCCGGCGTGATTATCCACCACGATGCGCCGATTGAACAGGCGGTGGCGCGGGTAGTCGCCGGTGGGTTTGCGTTTGCCGGGCAGTCCTGCATCAGCGTGCAGCGAGTGTTTGTGCATGAGTCCATCTATGAGGCATTTCTGGAGCAGCTGATCCCAGCGGTTGAGCGCTTGCATGTTGGCGATCCGCTGGACGAGGCGAGCGACCTGTCGGCGCTGATTACACCCGCCGATTGCGAGCGGGTAGCCGCATGGCTGGCAGAGGCACGTGCGGCCGGGGCGCAGATTCGCACCGGCGGTGTGGTAGATGAACGGACGGTGCGGCCCACGGTGATTACCGATGCTCATGCCGATTTGAAGGTGAACTGTCAGGAGCTTTTTGCGCCAGTGATCACCGTGCAGCCCTATACCCATGAGAGAGAGGCACTCGATGCGGTGAACCAGGGCGATTTTGGCTTGCAGGCGGGCCTGTTTACCAACGATCTGCGCTTTATCTGGCAGGCGTATGAGACATTGGAAGTGGGCGGTTTGATCGTGAATGATGTACCGACCTGGCGTGCCGATCATATGCCGTATGGCGGCGTGAAGCAGAGCGGTTTCGGGCGTGAGGGGTTACGCTATGCGATAGAGGAGCTGACGGAGCCGCGGTTGCTGGTGCTGGGGGTGGGTTGATAGTCCTATCCAGAGTATGGAGATCGACGATATCCTGGGCGAAGTGAATACTACAGCCAGTAAGACGCTTCTTCCAGATGTGCATGAACCCATCCCACATCTCTCGCAGATCCATCCTCAATGGGATGAGTGTGGTGTGAATGAACTTACGCAGTCACTGGTTCGATTTGTTTTACGCGAGCCGTTTGATCTCCATCATCTGGAGATTGATCTTCGGAACCAGCCTTCTGATGACCAATGAGTCGCTTTCAGGCGTATCTATTGCGTATCATTTTTGAGACGGTCTCAATACCTGTGAGACTGTCTCATAATGTCTGGTCATACGACAACAACATCGCCCCTAAATATCCAAATTGCGCACCTCAGCCGCGTGGGTCTGAATAAAGCGGCGGCGCGGCGCCACAACATCGCCCATCAGCATCGTGAATGTTTCGTCGGCACGCTGGGCGTCCTCCAGGTTCACGCGCAGGACGACGCGGTTGGCCGGGTTCATCGTGGTCTCCCAGAGTTGGTCCGGGTTCATCTCGCCCAACCCTTTGTAGCGCTGGATATCGACCTTGGTGTTGGCGGGAAGCGCGGCTAGATAGGCATCGCGTTCGCTGTCCGAAAAGACGTATTTCTGGTTTTTGCCATGCTTCATGCGGTAGAGCGGTGGCTGGGCTATATAGAGATGCCCGTTGCTGATGAGTGGACGCATATGGCGAAAGAAAAACGTCAGCAACAAGGTTCGGATGTGGCTACCGTCAACATCAGCGTCAGTCATCAGCATCACACGATGGTAGCGCAGCTTTTCAGTATCGAATTGTTCACTGACGCCGCCACCAATCGCTGTGATCAAGGCCTTGACTTCGGTGTTAGAGAGCATTTTGTCGAGGCGGCTCTTTTCGACGTTGAGAATTTTGCCCCGCAGCGGCAAGATCGCCTGGAAGCGACGGTCACGGCCCTGTTTGGCGCTCCCACCGGCGCTATCACCCTCAACGATGTAGAGTTCGGTGCGAGCGGGATTGCTATCGGAACAGTCGGCCAGCTTGCCGGGTAGCGAGAAGCCATCCATTGCACTTTTACGGGCGGTCTCGCGCACTTTTTGCACGGCTAGGCGGGTGCGGCCGCCGAGATGCTCTTTTCGATGATACGACGGGCATCGCCGGGGTTTTCATCCAACCAGGCTGCCAGGCTATCACCCAGCGCAGTAGCAACGGCACTGGCAGCTTCCGGGCTGACTAGCTTCTCTTTGGTCTGCGAGTTAAACTGCGGGTCACGCAGTTTGACGCTAATGACGGCGGTGAGGCCCTCACGCACATCGTCGCCAGTGAGGTTGGCTTCGTTCTCTTTGAGGATGCTCTTGCCACGGGCGTACGTGTTGACCACGCGGGTCAGCGCGGTGCGAAAGCCCGTCAGGTGGGCGCCACCATCCAGATTGAAGATGTTGTTGGCAAACGCATAGACCGAATCGGTGTCGTAGGTGTCGGTGTATTGCATTGCAATTTCCACCGCAATATCATCGATAACGCGCTCAATATAAAAGACATTGCGGTGCAGTACCGTCTTATCTTTGGTGAGATGGCGCACATAGGAGACAATACCGCCTTCAAAGTAGAAGTTCATCTCTTCATCGGTGCGTTCGTCGATAAAGTGAAAGCGCAGCCCTTTGGTGAGATAGGACATTTCGCGAAAACGCTGGGCGAGCGTCTCGAACTGATAGTTCAGTCCATCTTTAAAGATCGTCACATCGGGCAGAAAATGAATAGTGGTACCGGTGCCTTCGGCTGGGCCAACTGATTCAACCGGCCCCTGGGGTGTCCCCATAATATATTTTTGCACCCAGAGCTGACCATGGCGGCGGATTTCGGCCCGCATCCATTCGGACAGGGCGTTGACCACCGAGAGGCCCACCCCATGCAGGCCGGATGAGACTTTGTAGCCGCCCTGACCAAATTTACCACCACCATGGAGCCGCGTTGCTGCGAGCTCAAGCCCCGATATCTGCTCCTGGGGATGCAAATCGACCGGGATGCCGCGCCCATTGTCGCTCACGGTTACCGAGCCATCTTCATGAATGGTAATTGTGATCGTGGAAGCATGACCAGCCAGGGCTTCATCCACCGAGTTATCAACAACTTCGCGAATCATATGGTGTAACCCATTTACATCAGTAAAGCCAATATACATGCCTGGTCGTAGGCGAACTGCTTCCATGCCTTTCAGCACGGTCAGATGACTGGCATCATACGCGTCAGTAACGGTCGTTTGTTGGGTATCTTTCTCCACGGGTAGCGTGCCTCTCTCTTTCTTATGTCAATCTGCGTCTCGTTGAACCTGGAACACCGGGCCGAATACTGATCGTATCGGCCATGGACCAGCAGAAGAAATACGCCTCTGGCTGGCTCTTTTCTGGTTTTATTATAACACACATGGGCTATTTTGCCAAGCACCGAACAAAGATTGCGCAGCAGGTTTTCAACATGATCCTGCCTATTTCTTCCTATTCGGGTTATAATGACCATAGCGTCATTGGGGATGTCCCACTTTGTTTCTGTGATTCTGTCAGAAAGTAGATAGTATGGCAAATCGGCCCCGTTCATCATCAACTAATCGTATTTCCCGCAAGATCAGCCGTTTCTGGCAAGGTTCATGGTGGCGCCCCATGCGACAACTCGCCGGTCGGCTGCTGTTGGGCCTGCTGGCGCTTTGGATGGCGTGGAATCTGCTGCGTCTGGCCCCGGCGGTGCTCGCTTTTCTGATGACGCCGCTCTTTGGCTTGACGGTCTTTGTGATATTTTTAATCGGGCTGAATCTCTTTGTGTTGATCGGGTTTCTGTTTTTCCTGATCTATTCGTTTGGGCGCACGCCGGTGACCTGGCTGGCGGTGGGTCAGATCGATGCACGTTTTGACGAGTATTACGGTGATAACCAGGTGCGTGATACCGCCCGTTCGCTGGTGACGCTGTTGCAGGCCGGGGCGTCTCGTGCCGTGACCCGCTCAATCTCACGCGGGGTGCTCTTCTGGGGCGCAGAGGGGAGTGGCAAGCAGTTTCTGGCGCGGGCGATTGCGGCCGAAGCGCGGGTGCCATCGGCCTATATCAATGCGCGTGCGTTCAAGGCTGGCTGGCTCGGCACCGACAACCTGAAGGGGCGCTTGCTGGCCCGCAAGGTGCAGCGCAGGGCGCAGCAGTATGGCGGCTGTCTGCTCTTTATCGATGAACTGGATGTGTTAGGCCATCCAGATAGCGGCCCGTTGAATGAGTTACTGCTCTATCTGCGCACGTCAACGACAACGAAGCGTGGGTGGCGGCGCTGGCTGCCATGGCGCCGTCAGCCGCGCAGCAGCGTCATTCTCACCATTGGCTCAACCAGCCAGCCGCAGCAGCCCGATGCGTTACTGTTACAGACGGGCTACTTTCGTCAGGTGTTGAGCTTTCCGCCGCTCGAAACCGAAAGCCGCTATCAGCTGGCACGCGCCAGCCTTGAGCCGATTGCCTGTGAGCCGGCCGTGCTTGATCGGCTCGTCTATCAGACCAACGGCGCTACTGCTGGCCTGATACGGGCAGTTATTCACGAGGCAACGTTGTATGCCCGCATGGATCAGCGCACGGCGATGACCGATGCCGATATTGACCGGGCGTTGCAAGCTCATCGCCATGCGTTACCAGCACCGCTGGTGGTGTATTCCTATGCCGAACGGCGGCGATCGGCCTATCATCAGGCCGGGCATACCTTTCTGCAGGCGTTGTATGGCATGGCGACCAATGGACAGTACGATCATGATCAATCAGAAGCGCTGGACGAATTCCCGCTGGCTGATATTGATGATCGCGAAGGCCCATTGAGCCGCCAGGAATTGCTCCACCGGCTGCATATTGCGCTGGCCGGGCGGGCCGCCGAAGAGGAGTTGCTCTCGGTGCAGACGACCGCAGCAGCGCGGGATCTCTCGCAGGCGACGGCAATTGCAGCGCGGATTATCGGGCTGTTTGGCATGGATGGTTATCTTTTCTCGTTTGCTGCGGTTGACCCGCAGAGCCTGGGTCGGGCAATGGAGCAGAGCGATTTGCGCGAGCGCATCAATACCTTGCTGCTCGATCAGTATCATC
Organism: Chloroflexaceae bacterium; assembly: GCA_012034075.1. Taxonomy (GTDB): domain Bacteria; phylum Chloroflexota; class Chloroflexia; order Chloroflexales; family Chloroflexaceae; genus JAAURD01. The sequence continues at coordinate 20,498 of JAAURD010000020.1, forward strand.
AGGTGCGCCGCCAGATTGCGCAGAACCGCATGGTCGTAACGGCCATTGCCGAGGCCCTGCTGTTGTGCGATACGCTCACCGATGGCGATGTTGCGGCCATTGTCAGTAACCAGCCACAGTGGGAAGAGGCCGTTTGAGGAACTGAGCAATGGTACCGCTGATTCTCATGAGTATGGTGTTGCTTTTTCTGTTGCTCGTGCTGGTGGTGCTGGTGTTCTCCCCCAATGCACGGGCCCAGCGGGCGCGTGCCGCTGGGCGGCTCAGCGTGGCACTGCAAATCTATGTCCGACGGCATGCGCCAGCGCAGGTGGTTGCCTGCTTGCAGGAAGATTTGCCGTCATGGCCGGTGCGGGCACAGCTGATCCTGGCCTTTGAAGAGTTGATACAGTTGGAGACCAGTGCCCAGGTAGCACTGGCCGCCGGTGCGCCCCAGGCGTTTGCCACCAGTTTCACCGATGTTTCGCAGCACGCCCTGGAAAACCTGCTCCAGACCGCCGATCGCTTGTGGGCGGTTGCCGTCCAGCGGGTCGATTATGCGGTGTTGCAGCAGGGTCTGGAACGCGAAGATGAGCGGCTCCAACGTCTGGTCGGCGCAATTCGGCGTGCCCGCGAAGAGTTGGCACTGATTACGCTGGCCGATGCCCATGCCGCCGATTTTGACCATGTGACGGATCATCTGCGCTTGCTCGCCGATATGGCACGCCATGATCGTGGCGGGCAGCAGATAGAAGCGGTAAGCGAATGGTTGAACCAGGGCTAAGCTGTGGTATCATAGCCTTGGTGTTGTCGTGGGTCTGATGTGTTTTCAATGGAGAAGCTGTATGTTTCAGGTCTATGCGTCGGGTCGGGTGCTGCGTGCGGTCATTCTGGTGGTGGGTATCAGCTTGCTACTGCTGGCAATGGGTGTGCCCACCCTGGCACGTGAAGAACCAGCACCGGAACCCTCGATTATTGGCGGTGAAGATGCCAGCAATGGTGAGTTTCCATGGATGGTCGGTATTGGTTATGCTAATGAGCCAATATTAACCGATGCAGTGTATTGTGGTGGCAGTTTGATTGCTGAGCGCTGGGTGTTGACCGCCGCTCATTGCGTCCAAGGTGAACAAGCCGATGATCTCATAGTCATTCTGGGTGAAGTCGATCTGAATCAAGATCCGGTACAGACCATCAATGTCCAATCATTGATTATTCATCCGGAGAATGACTCCTTCAATGTGTACAATGATATTGCACTGGTCTTATTAAGCGAGCCAGCTCATGTGGCTCATCCCAATATTGAACTGATTGATCGGCTTGTCCCTGATCAGGACGACCAGCTTGCGGCGGTAGGGAGCGAGACGATTATGACTGGCTGGGGGGTGACCCAACAGGATGTTTATGCCGAGGTGCTGCAACAGGTGAGTCTGCCCATAGTTGCCGCTGATGTCTGTCAGCAAACCGGGTTCGATGTTGATTCTGCCAAACAGATTTGTGCTGGAGGTGAGACTAGTCGGGATAGTTGTGTGGGAGATAGTGGTGGGCCGCTGGTGGTAACCGATGGTAGCACCTGGTACCAGGTAGGTATAACCAGCTATGGACCACAAAAATGCGGCACAACACCTGCTGTGTATACACGGGTATCGGCCTATATGGATTGGATTGACACACAACTGGCGATTGATATTGATACACCCCTGACGCTTGATCTCAGTGTGGACAATGCCCCGGCTGGTGCAGCTTTTACCTTTGGCGAGGCGGTGCGCTTTGCGGCCACGGTGAGCCAGAGCCAGGCCGGTGATCGTCTGGTGCTGACCTTTGCCGATGGCACCCAACAGACGAGCGATGCCCTACCAGCTTCGTCTGAGCCTGTCAGTGTGACATTCCAACACTTCTATGGCACTGATCTGGAGTCATTTGAACACCGCTTGGAACTCGACTCAAGCATCTATCTGGCACCGCTGGCGACGCTGGACTTGCCCGTTTCGACCGGGGTGACGGTCACCCTTGACCCGGCGGCGCCGCAGGTAGGCGATGATGTGACCTTTACGATTGAGGTACCGCGTCCGCCGCTGGTGAATGGCACGACGGGCGGCAGCATCAGCGCCATTCTCTCGGAGGGTCTGCTCAGCACCCTCTTTCAGCTCGATCCACAGCCGTTGACTATGGCTGGCGAAACAGTGTCATTTTCCTACCAGTTTACCGAAACGGGCACGTATAACCTGGGCCTGTTTATTGATGAAACGGCTGTGTATAACACGCGGCTGGAGAACGTGGGCCTGGCCTTTACGGTTGCTCCCGCCAGCGGGCAGCTCGATGTGCAGCCGCTGGTTGATACGATTACGTTGACCGATACGGCGGTGATTACGGCGAGCCTGAGCGGTATCGATACTACAACCAGCATCAGCTTTACGGTGACGCCAGCAACCGCCGCGCTCGTTGCACCGCAGGCAGTCACGGCTGAGCCAGTGGATGGCACCGCGGTGGTGAGCACGACGCTCTACCCGCTGGGGCCAACCGGCCAGGTTGAGGTTACCGCCAATGCGCTGGTCGCAGGCCGGCTGTTGAGCGATACCACCAGCGTTACGATCAGGTCGGTTGATGATTTGCCCAACCTCAAGACGTGTGCCAATGAGGCCGCGCAGGGCATCACATGCGATGCTATCAGCATTGCGCCGCTCACGCTGCAGGCTGGACTGCAACAGGCGGTGACGGGCGATGCGACTGTTATTGTGCAGGAAAGCCCGGTGACCCTGGTGGGCCTGACCCAGGTGGTGGCCAACCCGATTGGCCCGGAGCTGACCACTGCGAACTGGAATGCGCAGCGGCAAGAGCAACGCCGGCAGATACCGTTTTACTTCCGGGTGCAGGTGATTGACCCGCAACAAGGGGCATTGGATGCGGCCGACATCGCCCTGGCGGGTGGTTATGCTATCACCGTTGATATGGCCGAAACCGGGATGCTGCCGTTTACGCCCACACCTGACTTGGTTGAACTGGCGCTCAGTCAATTTATTTCCAACACGGTCGAGCTAGAGCACTATCTGCCCAATGAAAGCGAATGGCAACGGGCGGGCACATTTCCTGGTGATACTGGGAGCGACTATGACTATGCCTGGGTGCCCACCATTGGTAGTGACTTTAGCTTTGCCACAAGGCTGACCGATGTAGGCGATATGACGGTATCGGTACGCGAAGTGCGCACGGTCTATCTGCCGTTGATTCGGCGTGGCGAGTAAGCGCAGAGGCCGTTTGTCATCCAAATTGACGGAATCAATCTGTAGAGCCGCCTGGGACTAAAAGCCCCAGGCTCAATAGGGAAGCCCCCTGCGAGGCTGATTTCAGGGGCGGACAGAACATTTGTATGTATTTCCCGAATCGCATCCCAATGCGATCTGGCTCGAGCTGGTCGGGAGCTACGCCGCTCTCCATATCACCATAGATGGCATCAGAAAGCCATGTATGGTTGTGCTGTCCGCCTCTGAAACGTTAAGTCTAGGGGGCTTCAGCTCCAGGCGCTGCCCAGCCTGTATCGCTTCCGTAATGGCAGGTTATGTTCACCCGAGGCTCTGAGAGAGAAACCAGAATCTGTCGATTCTCCCTGTGTTGTTCCTGCAGTTCTTGCTACAGCTTTTCCCATTCCTCACGGCTTATACCTGCTTGCTTGAGTATACGCGCCAACAGGTTTTGCCCAATGTCGTTGCTGTGTGCCTCCTCGCCTACCCCGCAGCCGTCTTATTTTTAGATGGTAACACACACGTGCTTCGTTCTTTCGTTCTTTTATTGCAGGTTTGCTTGCATTTTGTTTGGGCTGCCTGTTTCCCCTTGGCATGCATTCATACTTACCGCCTGCAAAGGGGCCAGTCTACCCGGCTTGTTGAAATACCCGAACGAGTTCGCGGCGTTTGTATCGATCCAAAAGGGGGCATCAGGCAGCATCCTTCTGTACTACCAGCGTGTGCCCGTCTATATCGGGAAAGGAATGCCCTAGTGCCAGGCCAAGCGCGATCCGGCCTTCCAACACACTCTGCAACTCCTCGCGGCATGCTTCCAACGTTTCAGCATTTGCATACACGCCCTGAAGCACGGGGATTTCGCCATAGTAGCCCTCATTGTCGGGTAATATCTCGTAAGTAGCTTGCCGCAATGCGGCCTGGATATAGGCTATGAGCATGTTTTCCCCTCCAATTCATCGTCTCCTAATACATCTATCAGTACATGAATGATAATACCATATGGTATACCAAATTTGGTTCATTGATAAAAGATATACCTTTTCCTAATGGCAAATAATCACTATTCACAATACACATAATGTCCCTATTGCTTGAACTAACTTAATCTGACCACGAGCGCCTGCTTGCAGTTAGCGCTGGTAGGCTGCAAACCTGCTCTCCATCTGAACTCGTCAAATCAAAGCAGTTGAGGTACGAGTAGGCGCGAGCGGACGCTGTAAGCATCTGCTCGTATAGCCCATTGGGTCCCGGAGCTTCAGCCCGTGGCGCCGACCTGCCCGCACTGTTTGTGTTGGTCATCTGTTGGCAGCGGGTTACCCAACGTGTTGTAGACTGTCTTATTGCTACGAACAAAGGAGCAACCATGATGACAAGGATCATCATGGCTGTTTGTGTTGTACCAGAAAAGGTTGTGGCGACCTCGACTGGGCTCGAACCAGTAACCTTCAGCTCCGGAGGCTGACGCTCTATCCAATTGAGCTACGAGGCCAGCGTCTTCCTAATTATAGCGCAGGCGCTGGCCCATGTCAATGGGAGCGCGGACGTCCCGACCGCATGCAGGCAGGATGCCTGCGCTCCAAAAAGCCCCGCCGCTCGGGTTCACCCGAGCGGCGGGGCTGCCGTGATATGCAGCATTGCGCTGCGCTAGTTGAGTCGATCAGGGTTGCGTCTTACAGGCGTTATTCCATGGTTGCACGCTACCACCCTGAACAATCGGACTGTTGCCAACCTGGTCGCGGGTCTCATCGACCAGCTTGAGCTTGCTAAAGACCAGACGGTCAACGATAGAGCCATCCTCACGCATCCAGAGGTTAATGGTATAGACACCCGGTGCGGGGATAGTGATCTGGACATCGCCGTTCACCTGAGAACGCCACTCAAACTTGTTCTTCGCCCAACCACCCAGGCCAGTGCCGCCAGCAGTCAGGTTGGGGCCATCATCGATGCTCAGGTGGATGGAGTAATCAGAGCTACCATTGTCTGAACGGCCGCGGACCGATGCGTAGTATTCACCGGCCTCACTGAAGTAGACCTCGTATTCCAGCCGAGGACCGGTCAGGTTCTCACTCGTGTTGGTACCACTATTCGGTCGTGCTTCCATATAACCATCGCCGGTATAACCGCTCTTATTCGTCCGTTGTTGCCATGAACGACTGATCGCGGTTTCCTGGACCATATAGTTCTCTGCTTCAAAGGCGAGCAGACCGCCCGACTCAATATAGCGGCATTCCCCAAAGGCGGTTGCCGTATCGACCGGTGTGACCGTCACATTGCTAAAGTTGGCCTGCACCGTCTTGCCATCGTGGCGCGATGAGACCGCCATACCAACGTAGAGGTCCGGGTTGAGCTGACCAGGAGCAAAGCCGTATGATCCCACCGGTGTCCACGGGCCAGCCTGGCTTGATGCATAGCTGCCGGTCAACACATTGCCACGCTTCTCAATCTTGAGCCAGACAGGCACACGGCTGTTGCCAATGCCAGGCGCCTTGAAGCTAGCACGGGTGATTTTATCTTCACCATCCACCCTGCGGTAGGCCAGCTGCACAGTGTTACCTGCATTGGGCTGTCCTATTGCATTGATGATCAGACCAGCGGCCTCGTAATCGAGCGAGTTGCGCACGATCAAGCCAGCTTTAGCCCAGGTTTCCAATGCTCCCTCGTATGACTCAAAGTTGGTGACCTGCGCCACGATATCAAAGTCACCTGTGACGGTTTGATAGACAAAGCGGAAGCGGTCGCTATTATCGCTATTACCTCCATCATCGTAGGCAATGCTATTGCCCGAACCACAAACCAGCCAGGTTCCGTCGGGTTGTTCAATCACGGTACCGGCGGTGCTGCCAGAGCGCAACCCAATATCCTGTGAGAGCCAGTTGGGGCTGATGATCATATTGAAATCGGCCACACAGGTGGTAGGTGGCTCAATCTGAACCGTAATCTCCTGCCAGTTCGTCCACAGCGCACCACCAGTCGGGGTGGCATCCTGGGCGCGTACACGCAGGGTGTAGATGCCCTGAGTCATATTTTGCAGCTGGCTACAGCCCGGACAGATGGTCTTCATATCCAGAACGTTGTAGCAGTTATCGCTGGCGTCACTGCCAAAGAAGCAGAAGCGTCCGGTATTATCGACCCGCGTAGCGACTGGGTTACCAACAGCATCGGGCAGCAAGAACGGATTGCCACTGGGATGGATCAGCTGCATCTCCACTTTTGCCGGTGGATCGCTGGGGTCTTCAAAGACTTCAACTTCAAAGTCAGTATCCAGGAACGACAAGACCAGTTCACCATCGGTGGTTGGGTTGAGATAGTTAATGGTGAGATTGGCCGCCGGAATGGTAAACGCATGGGTCAGCCAGGTTGTCCAACGGGTGACATCGCCATTGATATCGGCCCGTGCGCGAACGCCCAGGGTATAGTCCATCGCTTCCAGGTTTTCATACAGCGCACTATCTAGTGTGGGGCAGGGGTCGCCATCGCTGCCAGCCAGACAGAACCGGCTGCTGTCGTCGCTGCCGCTTAGGATTTCCAGGCCATTTTGATCAACGAGACGGTATTCGACCTGATCGATCAGGCTGATTTGACCCAGATAGGTAGCGGTTGCTTCAAACGCGGTTGCTGCCAGGTCGGTGATGGTGCTGGCATCAAGTGGCGTGACGATAGCCAGGTCGATGGGCACTGGTACCATCTGGAAGTTGACCGAGGTCCATTCCGACCAGCGGCTCGCTACATCGTCGTTGTCGTTGGCCTGCGCCGATACCCACAACGTGTAGTCACCCATCGGCAAGGTTTCATAGCCAGGCATTGGCGTACATGCGCCGGCCTGTTCATCCATACAATACGGCACGGCATTGTCGCCCAGTAGGGCTCCAGCATTGCTGGCAACGACAACATCGTTGTTATCGCGCACTTCCATCAGCACACGGCGGATACCATCGCCGTTGGCGCCACCCATCACCGGGTTGTTCGCCCGTGTGCCAAAGCGGAAGTGGCCTGGTCGGTAAAATTCACCATCAGGCGTGACTGGTGTGGTCGGGTTACCCACGTAGGGCTGCAAGTTCAATGGTGCTGGGATAATCTCAAAGGTCTTGGTGACCCAATCGGACCAGCCACCGCCCAGCGCTTTGGCCTGTGCCAGCACCATATAGCGGCCATCCGGCAGTTCCAGCGGCTTGTCGAAGTTTTCGAGCACACCACACTGCGTCGGGGTCTCGTCATCCAGACAGTAGGGCAGGTCCAGATCAAAACGCTCGCCACCGCTGGGGATAGATACCCAGGCATTGCCATCCCAGCTACGAACCAGGATGCGCACCTGTTCAACGCCATCACCATTGACCGGGATAACCCCATCTTCGGTGGCATCGGCCTCGGCCTCAATCCGTACCTGCTCGGCCAGATAGAGTTGACCATCGGGTGTGACCGGCACAGTGATGATCACGTCCATTGGCTCAGCGGGCATTTCAAAGGTGGTTGTCTCCCAGTCTGACCAGCGTCCATTGACCCCATCGTCCACAGCTCGGCCACGTGCTTCCAGCGTGTAGATACCGGGGGCCAGGGTATCTTGCCAGTTGCTCCAGATAGCACACGCTGCACCATCCAGGCCAAAGGCACAGAAACGTGGGCCAATCTGAATTTGATCATAGATCGGTGTATCACTATCTAATGGCCCAAAGATGCGGAATTGCACTTCGGAAACACCATCGCCATTCACCGGTGATGAGATGCTGGTGTCATAAGCTTCGACCTCAAACCGCGTATCGTCATCGTCCAGTAGTTCCTGGCCTGCTGTAGCTGGTACCAGGAAGTTCACATCAATTGGCGCGGAGCCAATCTGAAACTCCAGTTCAACCCACTCCGACCAGCGACCACGATTGCCATCATCCACCGGACGAGAGCGCGTTTCAATCTTAAATGTGCCACTAATCGCTGTATCCAGATCATCCATCACGTTACAGATTTCATCTACCTCGCCATAGACACAGTAGTAGAGAATGCTGGAGTCATCCGCGTCTTCGCGGGTCGAGTCATCAATGTCATCGCCAACATCAAAGGTCTTCTGATAGATTGGGTCAGCATTGTTGGGTTCAAACACGCGGAACTCAACATCGCCCACGCCAGCGCCGCTCTCGCGGTCGTCAAGCGCCTCATCGAGGAAGTCCGGATGCGGGTCTTCGTCATTGGCATCGTAGATACGTGTTTCAAAGCGAGCTTCATCCGGTGAGTCGACCGTGCCTACATAGGTACTGGCATACTCAATATCCATTGGCGCCCGAATAATCTCAAATTCTGTCTCAGCCCACAGCGACCAGAGGCCCGCTGCATCCTTGGCGCGTGCCCGCATAATATAGGTACCGAAGGGCAAATCGTCCTCATCGTCAAAATCATCCATCACCGCACACTTGCCGGAGTCATCACCATAGGCGCAGAAGCTATCGTTATCGAAGGTGTCGGCCATGGTGCTACCAATTTGATTGCCAGGATCCACACTGTCACGATAGAGTTCAAATTCTACTTCAGCTACACCATCGCCATTGTTGTTGCCGACGAGCGTGTTATAAGCGGTGACCTCGACCCGTACCTGTTCGGGGTGGTAGACCTCTGAATAGCTCAATGGCTCGGTGAACTCAATCGTAATCTGGGCCGGCACAATCTCAAAGGTCGTGGTATACCAGTTGGACCAGCGACCAAAGTAGCTGCGTGCCCGTGCCTCAATGGTGTAGATACCTGGTGACATATCGAGGAAATTGGTCATCGTGCGACAGAGACTGCTTCCTTGATACTTGTAGACACAGGGAATATCACTGCCTGAGCTTGTCGTTTGTGTCCATATGACAGTGCCATCCGGATCGGTTACGATGTATTCGGACTTGGATGGCGGTTCGCCCTGAATAGTGGCATTACTGACCTCAGTCTCAAAGCGACTGGCCTCTTCGCTGGCAACTTCCAGACCGTCTGTATCTGGATTGACAAAGGTAATGTCGAAAGGACCAGGAACCAGCTCAAAGGTCATTTCATTCCAGGCCGATGCACCACCTTTCGATGAGACAGCACGTGCTCGGAGCTGATAGGTGCCATAAGGGATAGCTGTATCACCATCGGGATCACCCTTGAAGAAATTCCACATTTGTTCACAAGGTGGGTTATTTCCACTCTTACTATTAAAGAAACAGTAAGTTACACTGGTATCCCTGAACTCCGAACGCATGATTTCACCAGTATCGAGGTTGCGCACCTCCATATAGACTTCTTTGATATCGTCACCATTGCTGTTACCGCCATAACGCGGGTCCCAGACTTCCACTTCAAAGCGAGCATGCTGAGCGCTATAGAGCTGCATCCCATCGGTCATCTCTTGCTTCTTAAAGGTGGCATTGTTATTGCCGTCCACACCGCCATCATAGTAACCCCCATAGAAGTGGAACTCCAGCGGAGCAGGCTTAACGATGAAGCGCCGTCGTAGCCATTCAGTATAGGTACTTGTACTATCCTGTGCCCGTACCCAGAACTCCCAGGTGCCTGGCAACAGCTTGTTAAAGTTATCGATGGTCATCTGGGGGCAGTTACCGACAGAATAGACGGTACCACTGTTGCCATTAAAGCAGAAGATATCACGAGACCCCATAGAGCCACTAATCTCCTGTTCGAGCGGTTGTACAGTAGAGTCTTCCAGATAGTACATGCGCATTTCAACCCGTTTCAGGTTTTTGCCCTTTGAGTCGATAGCATAGGCGCCAAACTCGGTATTTTCAAGGCCATCGACCTCCATGTTATCCACCATTTCGGTGGTATCAACCAGCGGCGTAATCACCACACTGGATTCTTTGGTGATATTCAGTAAGCGCACATCCTGTGCTGAAACGAGTCCCGAATTACCGACGGCGTAGGCCGTCAGGGTATAGATACCTGGGCTCAGGCTATTGTAGGTACTGGTCGGCATCTGGTTGCACGAACCGCCATAGGCACAGAACCGTGCACCATAATCCGGGCTATTGGTAACCTGGATTGGCTCATTGTTTGGCCCACGCAAACGGAAGATCACATATTGAATACCATTGCCGTTCTGCGCCCCCGGAATACTGAGGTCGCGTGCCTGTACCTCAAACCTCGTCTTGCTGATATCATCAATCAGAATCGGCTCATCCGGATCGGCCGGTGCAGCTGGCTCGATGATAAACATCTCGAGCTGTGAAGGAAGCGTGATATTCGGGTCCAGATAGTTGGGCGTGCCATCGCCATTGCTATCGGGACAGGGCGGGCCGGGCTGACCGGCGGGACACTCAGCGGAGGTATCAATGCCATCACCATCGTCGTCCGGGTCCAGATAGTTGGGCGTGCCATCGCCATCGGTATCATACGCGTTGGGGTCGCCCGGATTACCGTCGATCCCAAACACCCCATCAGGATATTCATAGCGCGTTTGCAAGCCATCGCCGTCATCGTCGGCATCGCGGAAGTCCGGGTTGCCATCACCATCGGTGTCGCGGCAGCCGGTGGTATCGTAGGGCGGGCTAGCACTCAAAGATGGACATTCAGCTCGGTTGCTCAAACCATCACCGTCCATATCACCATCGGGATCGAAGATAACGGGATCGAGATAGTTGGGCACGCCGTTGCCATCGGTATCAAAACAACCGAGGAAGGGCAATGACGGATCAAACGTCGTACACTCCTCGGACGTATCAATACCGTCGCCATCGTCGTCCGGGTCAAGATAGTCAGGTATCCCATCACCATCGGTATCGGCGTTATTTGGCTCGACATAGTCGGGCAAACCATCGTTGTCCTGGTCTGAACAGTTTTCCAGGTCTGCATTACCACCACATTCCACAATATCAAGGATGCCGTCATAATCGATATCATCGATTGGCCCGGCGCCTTGCGGAATTTCGTTCTGATCTAAAAAGCCCGGTTTCCCATCGAGATCGAGATCCGGACAGTTTGATGGTGTCGGACATTCTTCGCGGTCAGTGTAACCATCATTATCCGAGTCGGGATCGATAAAGTTGGGCAGCGTATCTTTGTCTTCATCGCAAAGCACACTATCGTCGCTCTGGGCGGCGGGACAGTTGTTCTCGACATCATCGGGGATGCCATCGTTGTCGGAGTCGAGATCAAGATAGTTGGGAATGCCATCGGCATCGGCATCGCCATCGCCTTCAACTGCATCGGGAATGCCATCGCCGTCACAGTCGTAGCCAGCCACACCTTCGGTACACAGATTATCAACAATCAGCTGACTCGGGTCGCTAATTTCACCAAAGGTGATTTCTGAGTTGTTCATTGCCAGGGTATAGTCGGATGTGAGGCGTACCTGATCGGCAAAAGCCGGCGCCAGGGCAAAGAAGAGCTTATAATCCATCGACACACTGACATGCATGTAGCAGCCCTGCTGCATGCGTGGGTTGGTGCAGTAGCAGGGTTCGCTGCCACAGACGTCATCGTGTGGGTTACCATTAAAGTTGATATCACGCAGCACCTGAATCCGAATATACCCATCGTCATAAAACTTGCTGTTAGTCTCATCAAATGGGATATCAAGATTGAGCGCGGTAAAGTCGCTGGTGCCAGGCTCTGGAATACGGGCGGGGGCCGTGCCACTGGCAATATCGACCACACCATTGCTATTCAGGTCGTGCAAATTGACGGCGTTGATACCGCCGCTATCACCTGACTCAAAGCGAATCCGGTTAATAATTTCGTACTTATCAATATATTCCAGGTCCGGTATCCAACGGTTGTTCTCATCGGTGGTAAACCGGCTGCCATAGGCAGCACCCTCTTGTGCTGCGTTATGTAAGCCTGCAGGGCGAAAAAGATCAAACCCAGGTCGATGGCGGCCGCCAGCAAGAAAAAAATCAGCGTTGACGCCAGGGCAAACTCGACCAGTGCTTGACCAGTTTGACGTATATGTTGTCGCATTGCCATACCTTCTTTCTTCATGTATCAACACTGTCTAAGGCTGACACGGTTCCAGCACCGCGTCATCATTCGACGGGTCGCCATCGTCGTCGGGGGGAACATAGATACCCAGACTAACAATCGTGCGCTCCGTCTCCACATGAACCTTCATACGACCCAGGTCATTACCAATAACGGGAACAAGCTGCCACAGCGGTGTCAGTGGTTCGATGGTATAGGTAATACTGACTTGTACGGGCTTGCCCATTGCTCGCCCAAACCCATCGCCGCTCTCCTGGGGATAGGCGATACTCACGTGCTCCGTATAGTTCCGTGTGAGATCCGGAAACAACGGAACATCTTCTTGCACCGCATTCAATATCTGACGCACACAGTGATCGTCGGTACTGATGGGTGCAACTTTGTTGGGAAAAGGTGGCTGCTTCGATGCCATCTCGGCTCCATTGCGTGCAGCCTGGTAGATGCTCGAAAAGCCATAGATATAATGGGCCATATCGATAATGCCAAACAAAATAATAAACAAGAGCGGTGCAATCAGCGCCATCTCAACTAACGATTGGCCCCGTCGCTGCTGCAATACCGTGTTGTCATCCATGGTTCTCTCCTTTGTCACGCTCATGCGGTGTTCCCTGCGTATGAGTCGTCGCCGAATCGTAAACCCTGACATCATGTTACTATTTATTATAGCCTTGCTCGCAATCAGAAACAAGGGTTTGACATAGTACTATTCGCCTATCATCAGACAGAAATAGGTCAATTGTTTGACTTATAGTGGTAGTAGGGTGGCTAGATAGCTGGATCGTTAGCTCTTGACAGGCGAACGAACAATGGGTACAATAGACTCTAGGCACCGGGGCGGCAGATACTTGCTGAACCCCGTCAGGACCGAGAGGTAGCAGCGGTAGGTGAGTTCCTCTGGGTGTTCCTGGTGTCTACCACTTCTTATCTTGCGGCTTTAGTGTGAATCGGCGGGTACTTGGGTCGGTTCGGTGTGATTGGTTTCGTTGAGCAACTCGCGGAGCAAATGATCCTCACCTTGGCGTATGTGTTGGTCATCTTCGCTCTCCAAATGATAAATGATGTGCAGTTTCTGTGGGCGTACTCCGGTCATGGCGACTACGGTAATGACTGCACCATTCACGACAATATGATCATGCAGCTTGGGTAGCCGACCAAGTTGTTCATACACTAGGCCGCCGATGCGGTCAGCTTCGGTCGATTGTAAATCCAGGCCAGTTAGCTCATTGATATCGTCAATTGGTACACGCACATGGGTGATGATCTCGGTCTCGCTGATAACCTGTACCGACGGCTCTTCGACATCGTACTCATCTTGAATTTCGCCAAAAATCTGCTCGATGAGATCTTCGATGGTTGCCAGTCCGGCGGTACTGCCGTATTCATCGACCACAATCGCCAGATGGACTTTGCTGCGCTGCAGCTCTCGAAAGAGATCATCGACTTTCATTGTTTCGGGCACAAAGTAGACCGGGCGCAACATCGCCGTAATCGGGATATCGTGATAGCCATCGCGTAACGCTGGCAGCAGGTCTTTGGCATAAAGCATGCCAACAACCTCATCAACGGTTTCGTGGTAGACCGGAATGCGGCTGTGGCCCTCTTCCATAATCGTTGTCACGGCATCTTCCAGCGGGGTGTCATCCTCAAGTGCTACGATATCCACGCGTGGCACCATAATCTCACGAATGATGGTATCGCCAAACGAGAAGATGCCTTCGATCATCTCTCGCTCGTCATGCTCAATCAGGCCCTCTTTTTCGCCGGCATTGACCAGCAAACGCAACTCGGCTTCGGTGATGGGTGGCGCACTGGGATGGTCGGGCTGGCCTGAACGCACCAGCGGCGCCACCAGCAGATGTGCCAGTTTGATCAACGGGAGCAACAGGCGCGAGAGCAGGCCAAGCTGTTTGACCATGACCAGCATGGTTGCCTCCGGGTTGCGTAACAACCAGAGGCGTGGCAGTGCTTCGGTCATCAGCAAAACGGCCAGCAGCAGCAGCAGCAGGCTACCAACCTGCCAACCCTGCCCAAAGGAGCGGGCGATGTGCAACGTGAACAACGTGAGCATGATCACCAGGGCAGCACCAATCAGCACGATGGTTGCTCTAAGGCTGGATGGGTCACGGTGCAGGTGGGCCAGTCGCCGATCACGGATGGTTTGCTGGTGCAACAGCACATTCAGACGGTGGTAGCCAATCGCCGTCAAGATAGCACTGACGGTTGAGATATAGGCCAGAACCAGCAGGCACAGACCAATACCAATGGCAATAAGGCCAGATTCAGGGTCCAATGCAGATAAACTCCCTCAGGAGAAGAGTGCGCTCAACGATAGATTTTTATGGATGCGGGTTATCGCCTCGGCAAAGAGCGGGGCAACACTGATCATCTGGACACCGGCATGGGCATAGTCTCCCGATGCGAGGATCGTATCGGTCACCACGGTTTCGACCAGACCGGCCTCCGGCAACACACTGAGCGCATTGGCCGAAAAGACCCCATGGGTAGCACAGGCATACACCGATTTGGCACCACGTTCATACAATGCACGGGCCGCATTGATGGCGGTACGCCCGGTGGAAATCATATCGTCGACAATAATGGCATGTTTGCCTTCGATATCGCCCACTACGTCAACAATCTCTTCGCTCTTGTTTTCGGTATGGCGGCGAGCAATAATCGCCAGGTCGGCGCCAATGCGATCACGAAAGCTATTGGCACGACCAACACCACCGGTATCGGGTGACACAATCACGAGGTCACGCAGATGCAGCTTGTTGATATAGCCCGCGAGCAGGGGCGCTGCCTGCAAATGATCCACTGGAATATCAAAGAACCCCTCAATCGCCGGCGCATGCAAATCCATGGTCAGCACACGGTCCGCACCAGCGGTGCGAATAAGATTGGCGACCAGTTTGGCCGATATCGGCTCACGTCCGGTGCTCTTTTTCTCTTGTCGGGCATAGCCATAAAAGGGTATCACGGCGGTGACCCGCGCCGCCGATGCACGGCGCAAGGCATCGATAATCAAAAGCAGTTCCATCAAATGATGGTTGATCGGCGCACTGGTGGATTGTACCACAAATACATCGCAACCACGTACATTGTCATCGAGTTTGACTCGGGTTTCGGTATTATCGAGTGTGCCAACCGTGGCGCGACTCAAATTGATATTGAGAAAAGAGACAATCTGTTCGGCCAGCGGGCGGTTGGCATTACCACTAAAGACCTGCAGTCTTCCATCCATCTATCTGTTCCTGTCGTTCCATGGGAGCAGGTGTTATGGATTGTATGAGGGGTTCAACCATGCACCATGGTAACACAACCAATCGTTCGACCTCGGTGTTTTGCATTGCCAGGACTACGCGAGTCGCAGCAGTTCATGTCAGTTAACATAGGTGCTTATGGCAGGCCGGCCAGCGATTTGTTCTGATGGCTCGTTGCTTCCAGAAATAAAAAAAGCACCTGCCGGGCCAGGACTCGAACCTGGACAAACGGATCCAAAATCCGTTGTGCTGCCGATTACACAACCCGGCATCATGTTGTTTCCATTATACCACATTCTAAAAGGAAATTGCAACCCGCTTTGGGCCAAATTGAACAGGAAATTGCAACCCGCTTTGGGCCAAAGTTGCAGCTTGTCTCGCGGTATTATCAGAAACGGCTTGACATGGGGGAGCAGCCTGTGGTATAGTCATACCGAATGAACGTTCATTCGGTATGACTGGCGAGCAATGATGACGGATTGGTATGGCGAGTAAGTATACGGCTATTTTGCAGGCGGCACTTGACCTTGTTGCGGAGTATGGCTTTCGCGGGACGACGATGGCGCTAGTTATTCGGCATTCGCGGGTGAGCGCGGGGACGATTTACCACCATTTTGCGAGCAAAGACGAGATGATCCAGGCGCTTTATCGGCAGATTAAGACGGGTTTTTACCAGGCGCTGCTGCAGGGTGAGCCGCAGCACCAGCCGTGGCCGCGCTATTTGGAGCAGCTCTGGCTGAATGCGTTTCACTATGCGATTGAGCACCCCAGGGAGACGAGCTTTCTGGAGCAGTATGACCATGCGCCGGATTATCCGCGCGAGGATGGGGCTGAGCATGAACTTTCTGCGCCGCTTGAGCCGATGATGCAGCGGGTACGGGCTGATCTGGCAGCGGGGGTGCTGCTCGATTTGCCATTTGATGTGCTGTATGAGTTGACGCTTGGCGTGGCGTTGGCGTTGGCGCGGCAGCAGATTGCTGGTCGGATTGTGTTGAATGAGATGCAGCAGCGCGATATTGCGCGGGCGTGTTGTCGTGCGGTGTCCAGGTAATGCTTGCTTGCAACTGGCGCGTGCGGCTACAAGCCGCACCTACGTTTGAACGTATGAGATCAACAAGGAGACAACGGATGCGAAAATGGACGGCTGCGGATATACCGGACCAGACAGGGCGTCTGGTGGTTGTAACGGGGGCGAATAGCGGGCTGGGTCTGGAGACGACGCGAGCGATGGCGCAGCGCCAGGCCCATGTGATTATGGCGTGCCGCAATCTGGAGAAAGCAGAGGTGGCTCGCCAGGAGCTTTTGCGTCAGCTGCCACAGGCGCAGCTGACGGTGCGAGCACTTGATCTGTCGCGTCAGGCGTCGGTGCATGCGTTGCCGAGGCGTTTTGTGCGGAGCATCAGCGCCTTGATCTGCTCTTTAATAATGCGGGGGTGATGGCGCCGCCACGCCGCGAAACCGAGGATGGGTTTGAGTTGCAGTTTGGGACAAACCATCTGGGCCATTTTGCGCTGACTGGGTTGCTTATTGCGCCGTTGCTGGCAACGGCGGGTAGTCGTGTGGTGACCACGACCAGTGTAGCCCATCATACGGGGAAGATCAACTTTGCCGATTTGCAGAGCAAGCGGCAGTATCAACGCTGGCTGGCGTACGGTCAGAGCAAGCTGGCGAATATCCTGTTTGCGTTTGAGTTACAGCGGCGTTTGCAGGCGGCCGGTTCGGGCACGATGAGTGTGGCGGCGCACCCTGGCTATGCCAATACCCATTTGCAGAGCAGCGGCACCAGTATCGGTGCGAAGAGTGCCGATTATTATGTGATGCGGGTGACCAATGCGTTGGCGCAGAGTGGTGCAATGGGCGCATTGCCGCAACTGTATGCGGGTACGGCGTCGGGGCGTGGTTGGCGGTGATTATTATGGGGCCAAGTTTCTTTGGGTATGGGGGCTATCCGACAGCGGCGGCGGCCTAACCCGGCGGCGTTTGATGCGGAGGTTGCGGCTCGGCTGTGGGCGGTATCGGAGGAGTTAACGGGTGTGCGCATTGATTTGGGGGTCGGGGCGTCGGTTTGATGTTGGGATAGACCCTGGGGGTATCGGTAACAACATTGCTCATTCGTTCGGCTCATGTGGGAATGTCTTCCACATTGCTTGACGTGCGGCATCTCTTTCCTCAGCTGTTATCGTTATACCAATCCTTGCGGTGCAGCAGCACGAGCAGGCCGCCGAGGCCGATGACGAGCACGAGCGGCAGCAGCGGCAGGCTCTGTTGCTGCGGTGACTACCGCTCGTTGAGTTGCTGCTGCATCATGGTCATTTGCTGTTTGAGCAGCTCGATATCCTGCTGCTGGGTGTCGAGTTGCTGCTGCTGAGCCGTGATGGTTTGCTGCTGGGTGTCGAGTTGCTGCTGCTGGGCAGCGTTTTCGCTCTGTAGCGCCGCGTTTTTGCTCTCCAGCGTGCTGATGGTCTGCTGCTGCTCTTCGACCAACTGGTGCAGGCCCTGGATGGCGGCGAGGGCAACGCCGTCGGCATCGACCATGCTGATGCTGGTGTTGTTTTCGCCCAGCCCAAAGGCGGCGTGGAAGTCCTGGGCCATGGGACCCATATGGCGAATGCTGTCGGCCTGGCTGAGATAGTTCCAGGTGACGATAGGCATCTGGGCGACGAGATTGAGCACGGCTTGCGGATCAACGGGGGTGATATTGGCTTTGGCGTTGCGGTCGCTGGTGCAGTTCCAACTCCCGCCACCGGCAGCGATAGAGCAGCCGGTGGTGCCAGCACTATTGGTGACAAAGCGCACGCCACCGGTCGCTCGCACGGCAAACTGGTTGTCTGCCGTGGAGGTGAAATCGGCATTGGTGCTATCGGCCCAGACGAAGGCGCCCAGGTTGTTGGCTTTTGCCTGCCGCCCGGCGGCAAAGCTATAGCTACCGATGGCCTCATTGAAGACACCCCCACCGACCGTGGCATAGTTGCCGCTGGCGGTATTGCTGCTGCCGCCGCCCACCGTGGCAGCGAAGCCGCTGACCGCATTGCTGACACCGCCGCCCACTGTGGAATTGATACCGCTAGCCGCATTGC
>JAAURD010000236.1 GCA_012034075.1 Chloroflexaceae bacterium
AGCGGATTTCGCTTGCGCAAGACGACTGCACCGGCCAGGGGCTGACGGCGGGTGACCAGTGCGGCATCGCTGTTGAGTATGTGCCACAGGTAGGGGTCGAAGAGCGGGTGACGTTGGTCATCCGCAGCACCGATGCGGTACAGCCGGAGTGGGAGATACCGCTGGTGGGGCGGGTCGGCGCTGCCGATCAGCGCATGTACCTGCCGCTGGTGCAAATGGTCAGATAGGGGAGACGCTGGCGGCGGTCGGGGCAAACCCCGGCCGCT
Source organism: Chloroflexaceae bacterium (assembly GCA_012034075.1). GTDB lineage: Bacteria > Chloroflexota > Chloroflexia > Chloroflexales > Chloroflexaceae > JAAURD01. The sequence goes on from JAAURD010000236.1 coordinate 267, forward strand.
TGCGCTGTAGCGGTGCGGTGTACCATTCGTGGTCTGACTACGTTGATCTGGTGAGTTCATACCAAATTCGGGTGATCATTGGTATGCACTTTGATAGAACGAGGCACAGCACGCTGCGCCCCAAAGCAGGCTGCAAGTCGTACCTCTGTCTGATACGTGCGTGCGGTCGTCCCGACCGCCGTGCGGCTGCAAGCCGCACCTCCGTCTCATATCGATGAACGCCATTTGGTATCAGATGTAGGGCCTGCTGGCAGCCTGCCAGCGCCAGCTGCAAGCAGGCCCTACGTGTCCTATCAAGATGGTTCAACCACGAGCTTGGGAGCGGATGCTTGGAGCGTTCGCGCGGCTGCAAGCCGCGCCTACATCACTGCCAGCGCCAGTTGCAAGCAGGTGCTATGCGTCAAATCAAAACAGTTGCAGCACTAGCATCCCCAGCATAGGCCGCTGTAATGGCCGCAAAAACACCGAGCAACCGTGCCACATTATCGAGATAATAACGGTCTGCATCAATCAACAGATCGTCATGTTCGAGCTGCAAAAACTGCCACGCCTCGCCACTGGTTACACATCCGAAGAGCACCGGTAGTGCAACACCCTCTCGCTCATTGAATGCCCGTGCGCCAACCATCTGCGCCGCACATTGTCCCATCCCAGCCTCAATGTCATGCTTTTTCGCTTCTACCAGTGCCACAATGGGCGCCTGCAAAAATGGCAGCGGTGGCGTTCGTGCCAACAGAAAATCACACTCACCGACCAGTCCGAGGGCCGGATCAGCATCAAGGCGCTGACCCGAATAGACCGAAAGCGGTAATTCGCTCTGTTCCACCCAGGTGAGCAGCATAGGCACTACCAGAAACTCTGACCGTGCCTTCTCACTGCCCAGGGCAAAAGGACGTCCTCGCTTCAGCAGATCAGTGAGCCAAACCGGTGGCGTTCTCTCTGTTACCGAAAATAATGGGCGTGTCTGGGCGACCAGCCCAAACGTTTTACAGACTTGTACCAGACTAAAATCGCTATAGGTCATCGCTGTTGCGCCTTGTACCTGCACGGGTTGCTCCAGACCTGCTCCCTGTGTGTATCTATCGTAGCACGAGCCGACCATCTGCGCAACAACGTTCAATCAACAGGTTATTGCCACCACTAAAACACGATCAGCCCCAGACGCGCCCCCCGGCTAATCGCCTCGGCGCGGTTGGTGGCGCCCAGTTTGGTGTAAATCGATGAGATATGAAACTTGACCGTATGTTCGCTGATGCCCAGGCGTTGAGCAATCAGCTTGTTCGGCAGCCCCTGACTGAGCAGGCCTAATACTTCGTTTTCGCGTCCCGTGAGTGGCTCTATCGGCAGGGTATCGTCTTGCAACAGGGTAGACGCTGGATCACGGATGACCGGGCTGCTCAGCTGCGGTGAGACCACCACAAGGCCCTGGACTACTGCCTGCATGGCTGCTTGCAACCTGGCTGGCGACACATCGGGCGTGATAATGCCCCAGCCAGGCAGGTCCACCGCGGCCAGGGCGGTGCTGGCACGGCTGCTATCCGCCAGTACCAGCACCGCCAACGAACGGGCAGCAAAATCGATAGCATGGAGATCGCTCAAAAGCAGCTCATCAGCGACCAGAATGCCATCCAGTTCGCGGCTGTGTGCGGCGATACCCAGCAGCGAGGCGGCCTCAGCCGAAACCGCGATATCGCTGCTGGAAAGCAGAGCACGTAAGCCAGCGCGTAAGGCCGGTGTAGTTGCCACAATCCCTGTGGAGATCACAGAACGTGCTCCGCCGGTGCAAGCCAGCGCTGAATCTCGGCGGTGGGAATGGCAACCGACAGGTCGCCCCCCTGGATCATGGTGTTGATGCCTACCACGGCGCCATCGGCATTCACCAGAGGCCCACCTGAGTTGCCCGGTCCCAGCAACACATCCGAAAGGATATACTCGACGGTGCGTTGCCCATTGGGATAGACTATGCGGCCCCAGCCACTAATGATACCGGCAGTGACCATACCGCGCTGGCCCCAGGGATGGCCCACCGCAAAGACCAGTTCGCCTACCCGCAGCCGTGCCGATTCGGCAATCCGCGCCGGTGGTACTGCCTGTGTCACGTCACCCTCAATCGCGAGCAGAGCCAGATCGAGGGTCGGATGATGCTTCACGACCCGTGTGGGGGAGGTGCGCCCATCGCTAAACACGACACTGAGAGGCACGAACGGGTTCGCTACCACATGCTGATTCGTCAGGATGCGACCATTCGCTGACCAGATGACTGCAGCACCCAGACCGCGCCCCTGTGAACGCACCTGTAGCACGCTCTGCTGCACCTGGGCGATAGTGTGCTGCACCGCATCGGGCAGATCCGGTGCTCGCAGCAGCTGCAACGATTCCAACGGAATAGCCATGGTTCATGCTCCTTTAACGCGCCTAGCTGCGCAACCCAATGCGCACCGACAGCGTGTTGAGCGCCCCACCACGCAACACCGAGATAGCGACCACGCTATCGACAGCGTCACCGGTGAGCAGGGCTTGCAGGTCATCGGTATCAAGCACCGGCTGCTGATTACATGCTACCAGAATATCACCAATCAGCAGGCCACCGGCCTCGGCCGGGCTGCCCTCTTCCACGCGGCTAATCAGCAAACCGCGTTCCTGTTGCCATTCGCCCCGCTGGCTTGCCGGCAGGTCAATCGGCTGGCTGCTAATACCGAGATAGCCGCGTTTGATATGCCCATGCTGGGCCAGCGTACCCGCAATGCGCCAGGCAATCCGCGCCGGCACGGCCAGCGTTGGGCCACGCATCAGGCCGGTGGTCGTGACGCCAATCACCTGACCTTCGGCATCGATCAACGGACCACCGGAAAAACCGGGATACGGAATGGCATCGGTCTGGATATATTGCTCCAGGGTGCCACCACGCCGCGTGCGTAGCGGCCCACCGACCGAACTGACAATGCCCAGGCTGGCCATGGGCCCATTGCTCGACGGTCGGCCCACTGCGAGGATAAACTGGCCCACGCGGGCTGGCCCAGTGGCAATGGGAGCTGCCGCCAGGTTGAGATCGGCCACTCGCAGGACTGCCAGGTCGTTGGCGGTATCACGCCCAATAAACTGGGCCGGTAGGGTACGCTTATCGTGAGTCTGAATAGTGAGATCCTCTTCGCGCTCAAGCACATGATCGGCGGTCAGCACCAGGTCACTGGCATAGACCAGACCGCTGGCAGCCTGTCGGCGCCGTCCATCAACTAAGACCAGCGACGGGCTGATGCGCTCAACCGCATCGGCCATCTGCTGCGAGAGTTGCCCCAATGGGGCGGTTGTATGTAGGTTATGTTCCATAATTTCCTCTTCGTTTCGAGTATACAGGAGCGGTGACTTGTCGTTCCTGTCTTCTACTATAGCGTATACCCATTACAATTGCATCAGCCATGCGGTGAGGTGCTTACCTGGAAAAACGTGCAGGTTCCCTCGCAACCGTGAATAAACATGTACACAGGCGTATGAAATGTACAATCAAAGCAAAAACTGGCGTCACTATGGTATACTACAGGTATATACCGGTTTGTGCGACATACGTATACCGGTTGGCCCGGCTCGCTCTGGTGTACGTCATCACTGGCCGTGATTGGTACCTGTGAGCCTGGTCCACAGACACTGGTAGGCCCAACAGCACAGCAAACGACATCGGGCGGAATGCATGAGAGATTGTGTTTGACCCAGTGTAACGACGTACAGAGAAGAACAACCGCGACTGGGATGTTTTATCGATAGGCATGACATACCCAATCCGCGGAGCGAATGGTCTATAAGGGGAACGCTTATGCCCAGAACGATTGATAGAGATCCTTTCTGCATCACGGAACAACAGCTTGAACCAGCCTATATGGTACTCCACCGCAGCGGCGAACTGCATGCACGCGTCGAGCAGGCTCTTGCCCAACTTGGCGATTGTCGGGCTTGCCCGCGTAACTGCGGGGCCGACCGTTACCAGCACCAGGATGGCATCTGCCGCACGGGTCGCCATGCGATTGTGAGTAGCTTTTTGCGCATCATGGCGAAGAAGATTGCCTGCGCGGTGCTCACGGCAGTGGCACAATTTTCTTCTCCCTGTGCAATCTGCGCTGTGTCTTCTGTCAAAACGTTGATATGAGTCATGCCGCCTGTGGGGTCGAAGTGACTGCGGCTGAACTGGCCCAGATAATGTTGAAGTTGCAGGCACAGGGGTGTCACAATATCAACCTGGTGACCCCGGATCATGTGGTGGCACAGATACTGGAAGCTCTGCTGCTGGCGATTGAGGGCGGATTGCGCTTGCCGCTGGTGTATAATACCTCGGCGTATTGCTCGCTCGCTACCCTGGCATTGCTCGATGGTCTGGTCGATATCTATATGCCCGACTTCAAAATGTGGGACGTTGCTTTTGCCAAACAGTATCTCCATGCACCGGATTACCCAGATGTTGCCCGGCGTGCGATTAAAGAGATGCATCGGCAGGTCGGTGATTTGCTGTTTGATCGGCAACGTCTGGCCTGTCGTGGGTTGTTGGTGCGCCATCTGGTAATGCCGGGGCAGCTGAACGATACAACCGAGATTTTGCATTTTCTGGCCCAGGAGATTTCTCTGGAGACCTATGTCAATTTGATGGATCAGTACCATCCGGCTGGGCAAGTACGACACGATAGATTTGCATCGATCAATCGGCGAATTACCAGCAATGAGTATTTTGAGGCGATTCGCATTGCGCACGATGCCGGTATCTGGCGCTTGGATGATCACCATAGCCACAATGTGTTCTGTTCGTGCTAATGTGCAGATGCCGTAGGTGCGGCTTGCAGCCGCACGCGTCATCCCCAGGGCAGAGCAAACACCACAAGGGCTATTATCAATTGGCCGAACAATGACCTCTGCGTCTCTGCGTTGAATCTTCGCTCCCCGCATTGTGCTGCAACGCGTTGCGCAACAACGCCTTGCTGGAACCGTGGTATACTCGCAGGAGGAAACCTGGTATCATCTGGAAAACGCTGGGAGATGCCTGTGCTAGCCAAATTATACAGTAGTGCGGTTCATGGTCTGGAAGGCATTCTGGTTGAAGTTGAGGTCAATATTGCTGTTGGTCTCCCGTTGTTTACGATTGTCGGTCTGGGCGATGCAGCAGTACAGGAGAGCCGCGAACGGGTTCGCGCTGCCATTCAAAACAGTGGCCTGACGTTCCCCATGAAGCGCTTAACGGTGAACCTGGCACCCGCCGATTTACGCAAAATCGGGCCAGCCTATGATCTGCCGATAGCGGCCGGCTTACTGATTGCCTCAGAGCAGATGCCCCCGGATCTGGGCCATGCGGTGTTAATCGGTGAACTCGGGCTGGATGGCACGCTGCGCCATACTGATGGCATTTTGCCGATGGTGGTGACGGCGCGTGACCATGGGGTTGAGTTAGCGTATGTGCCATATGAGGATGCCGCTGAGGCGTCACTGGTCGAGGGCGTTACCACCATACCGGTGCGCTCACTGGCTGAACTGGTGAACCATGTCACCGGTGAGTACCGGATCCAACCGTATCTGGGCGATCCGGCATTCCAGATCGATGAGACGAGCTATCCGGTCGATTTTGCCGATGTGCGCGGGCAGGAGCATGTCCGTCGAGCGCTAGAAGTTGCCGCCAGTGGTGGGCACAATGTGCTGATGAGTGGCAGCCCTGGTTCGGGTAAAACCATGATGGCACGTGCAATTATTTCGATTTTACCACCGATGAGCCTGGATGAAGCGCTAGAAGTAACCAAAATCTACAGTGTTGCTGGGCAACTACCCAAAGACACGCCACTTATGCGGCAACGGCCCTTCTGCGCACCGCACCATACCACTTCACTGGCGGGTCTCGTAGGTGGAGGTGGCAGTCGCATCAAGCCAGGGATGATTACCCAGGCCCATCGAGGCGTGCTCTTTCTGGATGAGCTGCCCGAATTTGGCCCGAAGCTCGAAGTGCTGCGCCAGCCGCTGGAAGATCGCATTGTAACGCTAAGTCGCGCTTCGGGCAGTGTGACCTTTCCCGCTTCGTTTATGCTGGTAGCGGCGCAGAACCCCTGTATGTGCGGCTATTACGGCGACACCGAGCGAGCCTGCACCTGTACCCCGTCATCCGTTGCGCGTTACCAGAAACGGGTCAGTGGGCCGCTGCTCGACCGCTTTGATATTCATATTCAAGTGCCGCGCGTGAAAATCGAGAAGCTCAACAGCTTGCGGCAGGGTGAAACCTCGGCTGCCATTCGGCAGCGTGTCTGCGAGGCCCGCGAGGTGCAGCGTACACGTTATAAGGGGACGCGCCTGCTTACCAATGCCGATATGGGACCGTCTGAAATTCATACCTATTGTGTGTTGAATGAGGCCGGGCAGTCCTTGATAAAGACGGCTGTGCGGCAACTCAACCTCTCAGCCCGCGGGTATCACCGCGTGCTCAAACTTGCCCGCACGATTGCCGATCTGGCCGGTGAAACAATGATTATGCCGGTCCATCTGGCTGAGGCCATCCAATACCGTTCGCGCCAATCCGATTGATGCGCTGAAACGCGGTCGTCCTGGCATCATCTACTGCTCATCCCCGGCCCTGGTCCAC
>JAAURD010000237.1 GCA_012034075.1 Chloroflexaceae bacterium
CTCCGTCTGCTGCGTGCGAGCGGTCTTGCCGACCGCTGTGCGGCTGCAAGCCGCACCTACATCACTGCTAGAGCTGGTTACAAGAGGTGTGCTCCGCAAAAGGCAATCTGGTATAATGAATACCGGCTTGAACCTTTGCGCTTTGCGCTGCGACCGCTTTGCGCTTTACACTGCATCGGTTCGGGTAAGCAGTACGCCTATGATTGAAGAGCAGCACGCACCAGATGCCCAGCGTCGGAGTATACCACCAACAACCGTGGGTTCGCCCCTGGTCAAGCGGATCGCTATCGCTGCTCTCCTTATCCCGATCTTACTATTGGCGGCTTATGTCGGGCTTCTGCTGGCGTTGCCCTGTGTGGTGGTATCGATTGTGCTGGGGCTACGCGAATGGTACCGTATGCTTGAGCACGATGCTTACCAGCCAGACGCACTGATTGGTCTTATCGCCGCACTGGGCTTTTGTGCAGCGGCGGTCGTGCAGATAACCCTGCATGTTGATGTGAGCGGTCTGGTGTTGTGTGGCAGCATTATGCTGCTGCTGGTGCGGGGTATGCAGGGGCGCCAGCAGCGGCGACTGGTCGATCAAGCGTTGACCTTGATGGGCGCCTGCTATATTGGCTGGCTGATGAGCCATCATCTGTTGTTGCTTGGTCTGCAAACGCCCTTGAACCCCGGCTGGCTGGATGCCTTACAGCTCTCTGCTGGTGCGGCCTGGCTCTATTTTGCCTTTGGCGTCAACTGGATGCATGATGCTACGGCATTTTTTGTGGGGCGTCGGTGGGGCCGGCGCAGCATTGCTCCACGCATTAGCCCACAGAAGACCTGGGAGGGCTTTGCCGGTGGTATGCTTGGCTCGATTGGCATGGCACTGCTCTCTGTGCCGCTCTATGGCTTACCGGTGAGCTTACCAGTAGCCGCAATGATGGGTACAGCGGGCGGTGTAGCAGCCTTTTTTGGTGATCTTGCAGTTTCGTGGGTGAAACGCCAGTTTGGGTTAAAAAACACCGGCAATCTGCTGCCCGGCCATGGTGGCTTGCTGGACCGGGTGGATAGCCTGCTCTTTTCGATCCCGTTGATCTACTACCTGGTGTTGCTCGAGATGCGTATCGGATAACAACCATCAGCAAGGAGGTTCATACACGATGGTAAGGCTGAGTCTTGGTTTTGGGATAGGGTTGATCGCGCTTGGGGTTCTTTCGTATATCGTAACGGGGATGACCAGTCTGACAGCGCTGATTCCGTCGGCCTTTGGTCTGGTGATCGCGGGTCTGGGGTTCGCTGCACGCCGCGAAGCGATTTCCAGGTATGCGCATTATGCTGCTGCTGGCGTGGCCCTGATTGGCTTTATTGCCACAGTTTCGAGCATTCCAAAGGCCTTTGCTCTGGCCGCTGGTGGCTCGGTCGAACGTCCAGGGGCAACGGTGATACAGTTGCTGATGGCGATCACTTGTGTGGTGTTTGTGGTGCTCAGTATTCGGGCGCTGGTTGCCGCTCGGCGCGATCCGGAGCAGCAGTAAGCCCCGCGGGTACGTTACGCATAATCAAATGGATCGGTATCGTCAAGCATCATCTCGGCCAGAGCCTCTTGGGCTGCCTGCGCGCGTGCTTCATTTGAGTCGGCGAGAATACGCTCAAGCACACGCCGGGCATCTGGAGTGCCCACTTGACCCAATGCCCAGATAGCAGCCAGAGCGATCTCGGTGTCGCTATCTTCGAGCAGGGGCAGCAACGCAGGGAGCAGGCTCTGCCCGTCCTCACCCATTTCACCGACGGCACGGGCGGCTTCATAGCGCAAAGCGGGCGACCTGCTGCGTAGTTCGGTCTCGATGTACGGCAGCCAATCGGGTCGCATCGAGCGGCCCATGGCTACCATTGCACTTTCACGCATCAGCTGTTCGGTATGCTCGTAGGCTCGGCCAATTTCGGCCTGCGCTTCGGGCGATGTGGCAAAGTAGCCGATCCCTTCAATCGCGCGTCGTCGCACTTCCACCGGCTGGCTCGTATCGGCGGCCATATCGAGCAGCGCAGTACAGACATGCAGCGCATACGTTTCGCTCAGTTCGCCCAGTTCGGCTTGATACGCAAACTGGCTGAGCTTGATCAAGGCCGATGAGCGCACCTGTGGAGCCGTATCGTGCAGCATCGGAAGGACTTGTTGCAGCACAACCGTACTCTGATCTTCCCACAGGCCATCAATCGCCATCATGCGCACGGCTGGTTCGGGATCGACAAAACACCAGAGAAAGACCTGTCGAAAATCGAGATCAATAGTATCTTCGGCCAGAACTTGCATCGCTCGGACCATTTCAATGCGACGTTCGCTTGATAGCACATTCCAGACAGCATAAAAATCCTGTTGTTCGGCCGGGTCAACATCCGAAAGGATTTTGAGCGCCTGCATGGAGAGTGACTCATCGGAGTCGCCCAGCGCCAGGAGTGATTCGGTCAGGCTCATCTATTCATCTTCATACTGGTTATACTTCGACCAGCGAATCATCAGTTCGTCCTCTTCCAGTTCAATTTCCTCGACTGTTTCTTGTTCAACTTCTTCAATGACCGGAATGTAGGTGTACATATCGGGCAACGAGGGATCGCTGAAACATTGCTCATCGCCTTCAAGCAGTGAGCGCAAAAAGCCGATAGAGGCTGGTCGCAGCACATTGTAGGCCACATAGAGATCGTCGAGCAGCATTTGATACTCCGGTTGCTGCCGTGTGCCAACCCGATCACCCGCAACATCAAAGACATGACGTAACACCACATCGGCACGGCGACGCTCGCTGTTTGGTAATGACTTCAGGTTTTTGAGCTTGCCAAAGCGCGACTGACGCAACACCAGTTCCTCATCGACAGCGCACTCATAGACCATATCGGCAAAGGTAAACTTGTTCTTCTTCTCATCCAAGGTCAGCAAGCGTTCGGTATCACTCGCGCCAGCTTCTTCATACGCAATCGTAAAGACATTGGGTTCTTCAGTACGGGCCAGCGTAATCATCGCCCCGGCGATCAGATACTCTTGGAAGAAGCTATCGAGCCCCTGCAGCCAGCCACCGCGATTACCCGTCGGGTAGCGTACTTCGACCAGATAACTGGTGTAGTGTTGCGGCGACTCAAAGCGTAACACGGCGCTCCGCTGTTCGGGCAGCATCGGATCCGGTAAGAGTGCTGCCATAGCTGCATCAAACGGTAAAATGCCATGATTCCACTCAAAGAAGGTTAACCAGCGGCTCATCTCACCGGTTTCGGTAATCTGGTTCAACAGATCCGGATCCAATGTGTCGTCGTGTATTTCGGTGAGGTACGAGAGCATCTGCGCCATTTCGCTGGCCTTGACCCGTTTGGTGCCAATCGCCGGGAGGCCTTTGGTCGACCAGAGCCGTGCGCCTTCGACGCCCACAAACTCAAAATCTTTTTCGCGGCTCAAGCGATAATTCAGCGAAAAGCGAAAGCCTTCATAATCTGCTTGACGCGGGCTATGATAGTAGAGGTCGGCAATAATGGCGCTATCGAGCAGCGGTTCGCCCACCTCTAAAATGTAGTCGCGGATCCGCCGGAGATCATTTTGCCCAGATTGACCATGGCTGATTCGGGATAGAGCATCCGCCCGAAACGCACAATCCGCCGCAACGGGTCTTGATCGATGTGTTCAAACAGGGTTGCAATAAGCACATCACCATGCGTTTCGAGCAGGGTTTCGGCGGGTTGGTTGATGTTGATCCGCAGGTCATCGGTGATCTGTACGAACGCCTCTGGCAACGGTTCTGGCTCTGGCTCTGGTTCCGGTTCCGGCTCCGGTTCGATTTCTGCCCCGTATGGTGCATCCGATGTGGGCGGTATTGCCTCGTGCTCAGCCGCAATCGTCACCAGTTCATCCAACGCATCGGTGGTAGCGGTATCAGTCACTGGTTCAGCTGCAGCGATACCATCGGGGTCAACCACAGCGGCGACATCGCTTGTCTCAACGGGTGCTGCTCCTTTGGGTAATGGCACATCCTCATACGCCTCATCAGGAGGGGGAGCATCGCTCATCACGACATCCGCGTCAATTGTTTCAATCTGGTCGGTCAGGATTGCAATCTCGTTGATCAACGCATCCACTGACATATCGGCAACGATAACATATTCCTGCTCAGCCTGATCGATCTGGTCTGGCTCATCCGGCACGCTGGTGGGTACATCCATCGGTTCGATCTCGGGCATTGTGTCTGCGCTGGTATCTGTGGGTGCTGCTTCATCTGGCAGCTCTTTGGATGGTTCCTGGGGCTGATGAACGGGAAAGAGGTCGGCCTGATCTTGCCAGTAATCGGAGATATACACCGGCTCAACGGTGGTGAGCGCTGGTCGTGATGTTGAGATCACCACACTGATATCCTCAACCGGTAGGGGATGTTCCGGTTCATAGAGGCGATTTTTAAACATATGACTGTTATCTTCACCATGGATGATGACGATACCGGTGCGTGATGTCATATAGATGACATCTTGATCGCGGAGTTCGCGGCGGAAGACATCGGCATTCAGTTGGAGCGCGGCATCGATCTCTTGGGCCACGGCGTCATAGTCGCGTTGATGCTGTTGGGAGAGGAAATCGGCAAGATTGGAGAGCGATTGCTTGATCGGCGCATCTTTGGCAAAAAACGCCCCTTGCATAATCATCAACTGAAAGACTTCGGCTGCCAGTTGTTGTTGCTCTTCCGTGCCCTGAAAGGTCGGTACGCTCATGCAACGTCCTCCACTACTTTTTCGCGCAGAATCTCCAGATATTTTTGAATGACCACAGCTACATCAAGTGGCTGGCCGGTTGAGCGCAACCATTTGAGGAGTTGATCCAGAGCTGTTTCACCGTATACCACATACTTTACATCCATTGAATTGCACCTCTCTGGTATCAATACGTCACCGCAGAACATTCGGCTGAATGCCTGCCCTTCCATCGTTTTCGTCTGCTGAACCTGCGGATTATACTGCAATCATACCATGCTGAGCAGTGGTTTGCAAGCCTCAGGCTTGCAAACTGAGCAATGCCAAGGCAACCGCACCAATCGCAATGCTTTCTACACCCAGTACCGAAGCGGCGATGGGCACGGGTTTGGTAAATGGCGCCCGCATATAACGACCAACCTGTGCGCTTAGCGCCTGGACAAATGGTTCTCCGCCGATGCGCACGACAATGCCACCCAGAACAACCATCTGTGGGTCAAGCAGGGCAATCACCTGGGCCAGGCGCAACCCGAGTACATCGACTGCCTCGTGAATCACCTGCTGCCCAGCCGCATGGTCGGTAAAGAGATCATTCAGGTCATTCGTCGTGAGACCAAGCATCTCTGCACGTCGAAGTAAGGCATTGACCGACACCAGTTGTTCCAGCGTCGCCATGGCCGGGGTTTGATCGAGGTGGTGCGAGACCACGGCATGGCCGATCTCGCCCGCCGCGGCGGTGCTGCCCTGATAGAGCCGGCCATCGAGCACCATACCCCCACCAACACCGCTGCTCAGATGCAAATAAAAGAGATGCGCACAACCCTGACCAATGCCAAAGGTCGCCTCAGCCAGAGCAATCAAGTTGGCATTATTTTCGACTATTGTGGAAGTATCAAATGCCTGCTCATAATACTCTTTTAACGAGAACCCTTCCCAATCGGGCATGCGTGGCGAAAGCCGAATACGTCCATCCAGGGGGTTAATTGGCCCACCAAAACCCACCGCAATCCGGATGAGTCGATCCGGTGTGACCCCCTGATTGTGCAGAAAGCTATGCATCAGAGCCTTTGAGGCATCCAGGACATGCTGCGGGTGACGCTGCTCAATATCTATATGGGCAGTGTGGCAGGTATGATGCTCAAGATCGACGAGGGCCAGACGCACCCCGTAGCCACCGAGGTCCAGTCCTAGCACGTATCCCTGATGTGAAAGAAAACCCCAGTTATGCCGAGACAGGTGCTCTTGAACACGCGTTCGTGGATCAGACATCCCGCAAACTCCTTCTCTCTACGGGCAATTGTCACCATTTTGTCCTGGTATGGTTGCCCCATAATTGTTACTCTAGCGTATCATTATACCATAGTTCGGTGTGTGCATGCTCGGCGGAAACTGGCACATGGCGCAGTGTACTGCGCTGCTACGGATGATGGAGGTGCGGCTTGCAGCCTACCCTACAAAACAGGCGCTACGCGTCATAGTAATACGAGTTCACTCGTATTGCTATGAACGGTTCCATCCGTGTTATGGTAAACTACTAAGGTGGTGCCATCACCAGACTTGATTGCAACGAACGGATAATGCCAGACGATGAATAGCCAGTTCCACACCTATCGCGATGTAAGTGACGACGCGGATGCCCGCCAGCGTGCCAGCAACACCCCGCTCTGGCGTCAGGCAGTGCTGGACCGGGGTTTTACCCCGGTGGGCTTGCTCGAAAAACGGCTAACGCACCATGCGGCAACAACCGAATCTAATCCACCGGATGCCCCGCTGGAAGCTGAATTGCTGGTGGATGTGCCAAAGCACGGCTATCTGGCCGAGGTGTTGAGTAGTGCCGACAACACCGCTTTTGCCTACATCGAGCGCCATGGCAGTGTACCGTTGCTCTGTTTCCGCACGATCACCCGTGATGGTCTGGTCGTTGAAACGGTAATGCAGCCATTACCAGAGCACCGTGAATTGCTCCCATCCAACCATCATCGGCCGCAAGCCGGCTACTACGTGCAGTATGTTGCAACAAGCGACCCTGTAACGCTCTGGCAAACGCATCGGAAGCACCTGGCCCAACTGCCTGCGGACCAGCAGGAGAACCTCTGCCAGCACGATAGCCTG
>JAAURD010000021.1 GCA_012034075.1 Chloroflexaceae bacterium
AGCGAAGCGACGCTGGAAGGTCGAGCGGGCGTTTGCCTGGCTGCAGAACGATCGTCGGCTGGTGGTACGCTACGAGCGCTATAGTGTCAATTTTTCTGGGCTTTGTACAATTGGCGTGTGTCCTGATTTTGCTTCGCCAGGGTTTTTGAGACTGGTTCAGGTGATATATCAATGCCGACTGCATTTCTGCCAAGGAGGTGAGCTGCTACAATGGTTGTGCCACTGCCACAGAAAGGATCTAATACCCAATGGTCTGTATCCGTACAGATCTCCAGTATTCTTTCTACTAACAAAATCGGTTTTTGTGTTGGGTAACCCGTTCTCTCTGTAGCTTTTGGATTGAGATAGGGAATATCCCAGACATCACTTAAGGGGACACCTTTTTTCGCTTTTCCATACACGATGTTTCCTTGATCATCTCTTGCGTAGACCGCTTTGCCAAACATATCGCGTTCTCTCTTCTGCAAGATTTGATCAACATTGGTTGATGGAGAATATTCTTGATACAAGTGGTTAAAATGGTATGTATCACTCTTGGTATAAAAATAAATGGTTTGATGTGCAGGTAAAAGATTCTTTTGGGGATTAGACCATCTCTTATAACACCAGATAATCTCGGATCGAAAGTGTTCACTCCCAAAGAGGTGATCGAGCAACATCCGCACAATGTGAGAAGCATGATGATCACAATGAAAAAACAGCGCACCACTTGATTTCAAAACACGTTTCACCTGTTCCAAGCGCACAGCCAAAAAGTCTACATATTCTGCATGGGATGCCCAGACGTCACGAAACAGATATTCCTTGAGTCGATCACGGGTATGCAATCGCTGCGTCTTCTGGGTGAAGAATGGCGGATCAAGATATGCGACATCAAAACAGTCACTCTCTATGCCCTTTAAAACATGCAAGCAGTCGTCATTGTAAAGTTGGTACTGCATTATCGGTAGATTTTTTGAGATCGTTGGCATACGTTATACCAAATTCGGGTGATCGCCAGTATGCGCTTTGATCGAACACGGATCGCCTGCTTTGTAGAGGCATAGCGGGCTGCGACCCGCAACTCCTCATCCCCGACCCTTCTCCCACATTCCAACCCTGTAGGGGCGCAGCGCGCTGCGCCCCAGGGTGAGGATCCAGGGCAGGTGGTGAGGGCCTGCGTGCGGCTACAAGCCGCACCTACGTGTTCTATCGATGCCTAAGCCATTAGGTATTAGAGAGTAACCAGCAGCTCAGCTAAGACGCGCCGATAGGAGACGCTGGTGATACGCTCCCAGTGGCCGGGTACCTGGGCAAAGAGGGTTGCGCGTTCCTCTTCACGGTGGGCTAGGTAGCGCTCAATTGCCGCTTTGCTCTCCGCCTTGCCGTCGATGGTTGCCATATAGGCTTTGGCAACCGCAATATCTTGCAGGCCACCCAGACAGTCTTGCAGATCGACCAGCGGTTTCAGCAGATCATCGGTAGGAATGTCCGGTAGAGCCGAAGCGATTTCAAGCAAATAGCGCAGACGTTTGCCCGTAATGCGCATCTCATGCAGCAACTCTTCGTCGGTGTCTTTCAGGTCCTGGAAGTCAACATCGCGCTCATACTCGCGGAGTTGCTCATAACGATGCCAGATCACGCTGCCGGCCAGGTCACGCAGACGCAACTGCGTATTCCAATCGCTCGCGTTATCGGTCAGGAATGTTGCAAAGGAGCGCTTGAAGCTGGTATAGGCCGGCGTTGCCAGATAGGTTTGCAGGCGGGTGCGTGCTTTGCTGCGGTCGCGTTCCAGCCGCTTAAACAGTGTTGCCAGGCCCTCGCATTCGGCGGGCGGCAGCGTCTCGCGGTAACGCTCAACGTGTTCGCGCAGAACATCGCAGTCGCGTACATCCGCTGCCGCACGAGCGATCTGTTGAATGCTCTTGCGGAACGTCCGCACCTCCTGAAATGGCGCTACTTCGCTGCCAATCAGCAGCAGGGCACGCAAACGGCGGGTCGCCACGCGCATCTCGTGAACGGAGCGAACATCGGTGTCACCCAGCACCTTTTGCTCCTGGGTCAGCAAGCGCTGAAAGTTCTGGCGCAGCAGACGCCGCACGGTTTCAGTCAGCGTGTCGTGCGATGTCATCAGCTGGCGCAACCGCGGTTCGCTGCTCTCTACTGCGGTTGGTTCTGACAGCGCCGTGACAGTTGCATCGGTTTTGGCGTTTTCAGCGTCAATGGTCAAGGTTATCACCTCCGGCGTAACTTTGATTTCACGGTCAAACACCGTTTTCCACAAATCGGCCTTTTCCAGCGCTCGCGGCCCATCCTGATCGGCATGCGGGCCAACCACCTGCAAACGTACCTTGCGTTGGCCCACTTTGCACGCCTGAATGCGCGTTGTCTGCGTTTGCGAATAATCCAGACCGTCTGCTATACGCAGCAACGCAGCCAGACGCAATACCAGCTGTTGCTGCTTTTTGCTCAGGCGCAGAAAGGCGGGTTCGCGCTCTGGCTCTACCCGTTTGCGATGAAATGCGACCAGACATGCCACCATAGCGCGTTCATCATCGCTCAAGTCTAGTAAATCTGAGTCGAGCACAATATCACGACCAATCAGATGGTGTTGCGCCTGATCGGTGGTCAGGCCAACGTTATGCAACAGCGCACCGATTTCGAGCAACCGGCGGGCGCGTTCGGAAAGACCGTGCATGGGTTGGGATTGATAAAACATGGTAACCGCTAGATCAGTCACATGATAGGCATGTTCCAGGTCAACCTGGTAATTTTTGAGGACAGTAGCAATCGTCATTCATAGGTTCCTTTCCTATCTCCATCCTGGAGAAGGGCTAGCCCCTGTGCCAATTTGGAACGGCCTTCGGCAATCAGGGGAAGATGCTGACTCAAGGCAGCAATCAGGGCATCAAAATCGGCATGGGTCCCGTCTGGACGCAACTCGATTTCCAGTTCACGAAAGGGTATCTTCTGGCTACCAGCCTGGAATGTACCTTCATCCAGGGCAAACTCTGCCCGTTCCTGACCATCGTAGCGGGCAATCATGTACTGACGATAGGTCTCAATGGTGAGCAGGGGTTGCAGTGGTGACTCGCCGACCAGCTCCAGCGCCTGGATGCGAGCTTCACTATCGGGCCATGTCATGGGGTGGAACTGCTCCGTTTGCAATTCCCACTCCCACTCGGCACGCTCAAAGCGGTTGCCATCGACCACATGGGCTGGGCCTTTGAATGCCAGGATGCGGCGCTCACCAATCTGGCGCACCCGCAGACCGTATTGCTGAGCCCTCAAGCGCTGGTCGGGGGTATCATAATAGATATTGACCTGCTGTTCGCCTGGTAGCTGATGTTCCAGGGTGTACTCACCCAAGTGTTTCAGCGCCAGGATAATCGCAAAATGCTCCGGCTGGACAATACGAAACTTGGCTTCAATTTCCATACGGCAATAACCTTTCGGTCTGTTCTTTGTTGTCCCCATTGCCCGTTGTACACAAGGCCAGAATCAAGCATAACACGACCCTGAACGACCAGCACTGCTGATCATCCTGAGACAAGTTTCGAGGAAACAGGCTCTAGCGTTCACCCACAATTGGTGAACGGGCTGTTTCGTGTGTTACTACTGTTCGCTTTGAGTAGGCCCTTGCGTAAGAAGGGCGAATGGTTACGTATGCGTTGGCAACGATACCCTGTTGTTCTCATTTCAATGATGAGAGTTGGTATTGAGAAGAACAACATGTATTATACCATAAAATAGGCTGTCTAGCAAGCGAAAAAATCAACATGTTTCATCCACTGGTGTGGGCAATAGAGGCGAATAAGGCGCAGCATCCTGCACCCCTATTAGGATAGCTTTCGAGAGTTACAGGAAACTGATAATGAAGGTCAGGGTCACCACGCTGGCGAGCGTTGAAAAGAGGATCGTTGCGGTGACAAAATCGGGCATGAGATCATATTCGTTGGCAATCACCGCGATGAGCACTGCTGCGGGCATGCCGGACTGGATGATCGCCACATCGCGCTCAATCCCGCTGATGCCAAAGGGCATAGCCAGCAACACCGCGAGCAGTGGGCTACCGATCAGGCGCATGCCGCTGACTGCGAGCATATCACGGTCGGGTCGGAGCATACGCGACTGGGCCATCTGCACGCCAAGCATCACCAGCACGGTGGGAATCAACGCGTCGGCGAGCATCGTAATCGGTCGGTCCAGCAGCGGTGGCAGCCGAATCTGCAACCAGTTGCAGATAATCGATATGGGCAAGGCAATGATCACCGGTGTGCGCAACACGGTGATGACGGCTGGCGAGCAGGCCGGCCTGCTGCCAGCGGGCGGCACCAATGCCAAAGATCAGCGCCATAACCGTGACGGTTGCGAAATAGACCGTGGCAATATCAAGTGCACCATCGCTGACGGCAAAGGTGATGATGGGCAGGCCCAGGTTGCCCACATTGCCAAACATGGCGACGAGAAAGAAGACCATCATCAATGGGCGTGGTCGTTGCAGCAGGCGTGCCAAGCCCAGCCCCAGCACACCATTGCCAATATGCACGGCCAGAATATAGAGGGCCATCTGGACTGCCAGAGCAGCATCAATACGAGCGGTGCTCAGCACATGGAAGAGTAAAGGCGGGGGTCAGGATGTTGAGCGAAAACCGCGACAAGGTGCGTGCCTGGAGTTCGAGGCGGGGACCCACCACATAGCCGATCAACACCAGCAGAAAGACGGGTGCCAGCACATTGAAGAAGATGCCCAGCAGTTCCATCGGCGGTCAGGCCCTTGTATTGCTTGCGTGTATTGCATACTTGTGGTATAGCCCCGCTACCGGGTTGACGCAGGGAATGCGGATCCGTTGGATCAAGGTCTCTATGGTTGGGGCTGAGGAACGGCCTGCAATGATCATCGGCCGTTTGCTCCTGCATTATCCCGCCACTCTTGAGGAATCTGGGCAACCTTTTCGCGTCCTGTTGGTTGGTGGACGGGTTTGCCAAGTGGTCGATAACGAAGCGTACCATCATACAGGTCTGCGATACGCTGGTGGGCAATGGGGAGATATACTTCCTCTTTCTCGCAACCCATCGCTCGTCGTCCATGCATTAACGCAGCAAGGAGTGCGCTTGCAACACCGCTAAAGGGATCTAACACCCAGTCATCCTCATTGCTCAGCGCGAACACACAGCGTTCACATAATTCAATGGGAAACTGACATGGATGAAGTGTTTTTTCAGGATGGTTTGCCTTCACATTGGGAATATCCCAGAGGGCTGTCTCCCAATCCTGGACGACAATCTTCCATATGTCAGAGGGGTTTTTGCCGAGCGGGTTGCCGCTTGGGGTTCCATATTTGTCCCCTTTTTTGAAGTGGCGTTTGCCAGGATATTTGGCAGGCACGCGCACCGAATCGAGATTAAAGGTATAGGTATCGGTTTTGGTAAACCACAGTAATGTTTCGTAACGCCCGGAAAACCGTTTTGAGGCGTGCAGGCCGTGATTGAAGTGCCAAACAATGCGGTTGCGCAGTTTCATGCCATGCTGCTTAAACAGTGGATAGTAGATAATATCTAAGGGTACAATTTCCGATTTATGGACATAGTTCCCAACCTGCCAACAGAGAGAGCCGTCAGGTGACAGGACTCGGACCAGTTCTTTCAGAATAGGGTTGATCGCTGCGAGATAGGTCGGGATAGACGTTGCATCTTCATAGGCCTTGCCGATGTTGTATGGTGGCGATGTAATGATCAGCTTGATAGCGCCATCGGGAAGCGTGCGGAGTTCATCAAGGCAATCACCGTGGTACAGCACGATACTGGCATCAGCCTGGAAGTTTGCTGCGATAGTGGGAACACGATCAGCATGAGCATCATTAAGAAAGGATGTTTGCATACGAACCTGTCTGTGTCATCGTTAAGATAAGCCGGCGAGTTGAATTATCGTGCGTATGTGCATTTATGTTGAGTTATTGTTTCACATAATCAACTGCCCCAATAGTGCAGCATATGTTCTCATTATATGCCAGAACACAGTAGGATGCAAGCAGACGTGGCAATGTCCAACGTTGTCACTCCCCCCAACCATCCCCGTCGTCAGGAGGGTCATATTGATCGGGCGCTTCGCCCTGGCTATCCACGACACGGGGATAGTCACCTGGTTCTGCCTGTTCTTCGATACCGACGACCTCAATCTCAAATTGGTGCATATCACCATAGTCAAACAGATACCGAAAGGTATGTTTGAGGATAAAACCGAGCGTATTAATCGGTAGTTGATGTGCGGGTAACCCTATTTCCGGGTTATAGTCATACTCTAAGAGGGTGTTTGGAAATTCCGAAGAAAAGGTCAGGACTTTCGCTTGACAGACTTAAATTACACATATAAGTGGATTACGCAGCTCAGCTCGCACATAGTCGCGAAACAGATCAGCTCGCACCTGATACAGCGTTTTTCCCAGTTCTTTCGCTTTCACGTTCGTCGATTGGGCTTAACCGTCGTGTAAAAGGTGCGACCCAATCGATGCACCAGCTTCAGATGTTCAGCCGAGGCATACCAGATGTCGAACAGCATGGTTTGAGCCTCCCATTGCGTATCAGCCACAGCTGCGATCAGCATCTCCCGAAAATGGTCGTTTTTCGTCTTTCCATCTGCACATGGAGCAGAGATGCGATAATCAATCGGGTAAAAATCGTCGGTTTGCCCCGTGCTATGGACCAGATTGACCACACCAATACCCCGAACCAGTCTATGTTCGGTACCACGGTACTGCCGTTTGACCAGATCAATCTTCTCGGAATAGCGTTTGGTCAGGACACTATCATCCACAATCAGATACGCCTGCGAAGAGTTTTGCAGCAACGGACAGGCCAGTTCCCAGAGCGTGCGGGCGGTGTGGCGCTCGCGACGCAACCCGTCACCGATCGTATCGTGGCTGACACCTTCCAGGTGGTCTGCCATAGTCATACAGGTGTCGTTGATCGGCGTTGCCAGCAACTATTCAACGTATTGTTGTTTGGTTATCATACCATGAGTATACCAGATAAATGGCTAAAGTGAAAGTCTTGGCTCTTTATCATGGGTCAAACTCATCGTACCAGATCACGTGAAACGCAATGATACGTTTGACGCGTTCCCGGCTATCGTATCACACCTCTTTGCCTGGTTCGGTCAGGTTGAGGCGCTGGAGCAGACGCTGCTCCATATCGGGCGCAAGCTCATCGGATGCTGCTGGCAGACCCCGGTACAGGCGGATGGTCTGGAGCAGCGTTTCGACTACCGTGCGGCAATCGCTATGCTCGTTGAGTTGGCGTTCGATATCGGTGCAATATTCGGCCGGAAGTCGCCTTCGACATAATCGCACAGACGTGTTAGCACATCGAGGCAGGTCTCACCGGCGAGCGGACTCTGGTGATCAGTCATCTTCTTCTCTCCGGGTTATATAATCGGCTAATAACTCACGCAAACGCAGGCGGGCACGGTGCAATCGTACTTTCACCGCACTCTGGCTAATGCCCAGCGCACTGGCGGTCTCTTCAGTGCTCAGGCTCTGCAACTCGCGCAGCACAAAAACCAGCCGCAGGTTATCGGGCAGGGTTGCGAGGGCCGTTTCCAGCTGCTCACGTAGCTCGCTGCCCAGGGCGGCGGTAGCCGGGTCAAGCGACCAGTTACTGGTATTGCGCGGCAAATCGTCGGCCTGAATCGTATCAGCCATCTGATGATCCAGCGTCACATCGCTGGAGGAGCGTTTGCGCAATTGCATCAACGCCTCATTGGTGGCAATACGATAGAGCCAGGTGCCCAGGCCGCTCCGTCCCTCAAAAGCGCCAATTTTCTGGCAGGCTTTGATAAAAGTCAGCTGCAAAATGCTTTCGGCTTCATCCGAATCTTGCAGCATACGTAGCGCATGGGCATAGACCAGCGGGGCAAAGCGTTTGACCAGGCAGGTGCAGGCATCGTGATCGCCGCGCCGCAGCCCCTCAAGCAAATCGGACTCTGCATCATACACCTGCAAATCAATCTGTAATCCGGACACATGTGCCTCCTTGATGAACGACATACCGTCGCTCGTTCAGGCTCCTGGTATCGATTAGATGATGCTATCCAAGGAAAGGTTTCATAGAAATTCGCGCGGTGGAAACCACGCCGTTTCAACGGCAGCGGAGGAAACCGCGCTCCTCCTTTCGTGTATGGTAGTCGTAGCCGTCTGCCCGTTGCACGACGGTGCAGTGCCCATGGGCAATGCCGTCGCGTGTGCCCACCCGAAACGACCCACTGGTACGAACGGCTACCCGCCCGACGTGGGTGCCCTGGTGTTTGCCACGCGGCACCACGGCCCGCACCACATCGCCCGTCTGGAAGCCACGTACCCGTTTCTGCGCCTTCGCGCTCGTACGGGGAAAGCCGTACTTGTCCATCCGGCACATCTGCCGGGTGCCGTGGCCCATCGCCCGAATGGTGAGAACCGGCATCTCCGGACCGAGCCGCACCTGCTCGCCGCTTTCTGCGACACAGGCCGCATCGATCCAGTGGGCTTTCGGGTAGCCCTGCTGCGTGCGGTTGTACTTCGTGCGCCCGCCGCTGCCGCATGCGATAGGCAGTCCCATTGCCTTCAGTCGTTCGTACCACCGCCAGCGCGTGGCGTTCACCGCTGCCGCGTCTTTGAGGGGCTGTTTCGCCTGCGCCTGAATATCGGGATACCCAAACTCAGCGGCGGTCTGTGCGCCTTTGCGCTGGTTGAACGCCTCGCAAGAGCTGGCGCGCCGTGCCGGGGTGGCAGGGCATCAGCGGTTGCTGTTCTTGTCCAATACCAAAACGTGGTGCATCTGTTACCTCTTGCTTTCTTGCCTTGCGGCAGTAAGGTGAGCCTCGACCATGTTCAACCGGCTTGTTGCGGGCACGACACGGGCTTACGCGCATCGTCCTGGTTCATCGTGCCCGATAGGGCCTGGGGCTGGCTCGCGCACCCCAGGGTATCGTGACCGGCTGAACGGAGCCCGAAACCGGGCTACGTCTGGTCATACCTCGGCTTGCTCGCCGGAGCGTGCAAGCCGCCTGACTTCAGTCAGTGCGGTGTATGACATCGATATCAATACGCTACAGAAGGACTACATCACACCGGTACTATGGGACAGTACTAGAAATAACCAGGACTATTGGTGCGCAAAATACCCTTTCAGGATATACATAAACGTTACTCACAAGTAACACCAGAAACTATCATGGAATCATAGCATATGTCTGGTATGACGATGCTGTTACCTTCTCTAAACTAGTGTATACGATCAATGATTTTCTATGTGGGGAGGCTACCAGACAGAAAGGATACAATCATGGCAACGCTTTTAAAAGTTGGCAATACGTTTATCAATCTTGATACGGTTACTGAAATACACAGCTACGAGCTGAATGGTTGGAATGTTATTATGTATTATACTGCTACTGGCTACCGCGATGATGGAGAACCCATGCAAGATTTTGAGCACTTCACCGGTGAAGATGCCGAAGCCCTGCGCATGTGGTTTGAACGGAACTCAACTGACGTGCTGGCCTGGTATCGCCGTCAGAACAATGGTCATAATGGTCGCATT
Organism: Chloroflexaceae bacterium; assembly: GCA_012034075.1. GTDB lineage: Bacteria > Chloroflexota > Chloroflexia > Chloroflexales > Chloroflexaceae > JAAURD01. Next base: position 9,556 of record JAAURD010000021.1, read on the forward strand.
GTCTACCGTGATGCCGAACAGTTGCTCGAAGCCTTTTAAAGAGCGTATCAACATATGGATTGTCGGGGCGCCGCGTGCGGTGCCCCGATGGGATACATCGAGTGGCTAGAGCGACCGCCGCGCCACGCCGCTTTGCACTGCTTCGTGGGCTAGAGCCGAGGCAATCGCCGGTACCACCGAACGGTTAAAGACACTTGGAATAATATAGTCTTCGCTAATTTCGGCCGGGGCTATCACGTTGGCAAGCGCTTCGGCAGCAGCGAGCAGCATCCCCGGTGTAATGCGCTCTGCTCGTGCATCGAGCGCCCCGCGGTAAATACCCGGAAAGCTCAGGGCATTGTTGATCTGATTGGCATAGTCTGATCGGCCAGTAGCCACAACGCGGGCATAATGTACAAGCCATTCGGGATCGCCTTCGGGCACCGGGTTTGCCAGCGCAAAGACAATCGCATCGTTGCCCATCTGTTGGAGCATTTCGGGTGTCAACAGGTTGCCCACTGAAACTCCGATAAAGACATCAGCCCCCTGGAGGGCATCTGTCAGGCTACCGCGGCGTCCCTCGCGGTTGGTCATGTCGGCGATGAGCTGTTTGGCCGGTGGTAACGGCCCGCGATCATCGTTGATGGCAATAATGCCTTTGCTATCACATGCGGTGATTTCGCCTACACTAGCCTGATGCAAGGTTTTGATAATAGCGGTGCCGGCTGCACCTGCACCATTGAGCACGACCCGAATATCACCGATATGTTTATCGACCAGTGCCAGGGCATTGCGCAGTGCGGCCAGCACGACCACCGCGGTACCATGCTGGTCATCGTGCATCACCGGGATATCGAGTGCCTCGATCAGTCTTTCCTCTACATCAAAACACTTGGGAGCGGCTATATCCTCTAAATTGATACAGCCGAAGACCGGGGCAATTTGCTCAACCGTTGCTACAATCACATCTGGGTCCTGGCTCTGCAAACAGATGGGGTAGGCATCAATATCGGCAAACTCTTTGAGCAAAATGGCTTTGCCCTCCATGACCGGTAAGGCTGCCGCTGCACCAAGATTGCCCAATCCCAGAATGGCACTGCCATCGCTCACAATCGCGACATTGTTGCGTTTAATCGTCAGCGTATACACCGCTTCTGGATCATCGGCAATGGCGCGACAAATTCGCGCAACACCGGGGGTATAGGCCAGCGAGAGATCATCACGGGTTTTGAGCGGTACACGGCTCTGGATCGCCAGCTTGCCGCCCAGATGCGAGAGAAAGACGCGATCACTGGTATGCAACACCGCAATCCCAGCAATGCGATTGATTTCGGTGATGATTTGCTCACCATGCTGTTCATCCTGAACCTGTACCGTAATATCGCGTACCAGCAAGGCGCCATCGCCTTCGATCCGAACCGCATCGACTGCACCAATATTGCCACCGGTATCACCAATAACCGTGGCAAGTTTGCCCAGCATGCCTGGCTTATTCTGTATCTGGCAGCGGAGCGTGATCGTATATGCCACACCTTTCGACATAAAATCCTCCTCGAGGCGATGCTCGTGTGTTCTGACCGTACAAATGTGTAGCGGTCGTCGTCTTAACGGTTGCGCACCAGTGTTGCGCAACCGGGCATAGGCAACCACTATGCCAGAGCTATACTACCATAAGTCCGGAACATATGCTGTCATCGCAACAAGCAACCTCCGATAGTTTGAGTAATTCCATTGTTCAATTCCGTTCCCTCGTACTGCCTGGTACGGAAACGGAGATATTGCGCATTGTAATTGGGGCGTATGGTGTAAGTGATAGCCCTGCATGCTGATGGGAATGCACCTTGTATGATGTGGCATTATGCCCACAATATAGTGACCTGTTCGGTCAAGCGTGCGCTCGAACACTTGAAGATATCGAGTATACTATATGGTAGTATGAAAAGAGGATGCAGCAGCCGTCACTCACCGCCAAGGTTCAATGTCATAATCGCTGCTTCAACACGGTAGGAACATGGGCAATATCATTCGATTACAAAACCTGCGCGATTGTACCGTTCAAATTCGCCATAGAACGACCGATGTCTTGATTGGCCTGGGTATTGTGGTTCGTATTGACGGTCTGCTGGTAACCTGTGCGCATGTGGTACGTGATGCCGGAGCCGACCCACACAAACGCGATGATCAGGACGTTGGTATCGCGTTGCCACAGGTGACCGAACCAACCGCACAGCAACGGCGAGCCATCGTCGTTGCGGCTTTTCCCGATCACGATGATGATCTCGTCTTGTTGAAACTCACTGGTGATGCTGTTTCGCTTGCGCCAGAACAAATCGCACGCCTTGGCAAGGCCGAACAATCTGAGCGACATACCTTTCGTTCACTGAGTTATGACCGACACGCGCCCGACAACGCACGCTTTGTCGAAGGTACCATCACCGGTGTGGTGGAATCGAAACAATCCGAACGATTGCAGGCGCGACCGGTACAACTGAGCATCAAACAGGGCGTGTGGGCTTGAGCGGTGCAGCCGTGCTCGACGTTGAGGACAATCTGGTAGTCGGGATCATCAACCAGGCATGGTCATTCGGTAGTGAAGACCAGTCAGCATGGTCGGTACAGGCGGTCAATACGCGTCTGCTGAGTCAGCCGCCATTCCTGGTTGCGGTACAGAACGTTCCCTGGCCGATGCGCAGCGCACCGCAGCCATCAGTCGATGCGCAGAGCCAGGATGTTGCCAGTAGCCAGCAGGGGATGTCCTTGCATGGGCCACCGTCATGGGTTGACCCGTGGGTCGAACGCGCTGCTCCTATGCGTGCGCTTATGGCCGACTGGTCGGATCCTGGACAGCGAATGAGCACCATCGTGGGGGCCGGTGGCAATGGCAAAAGCACGCTGGTGTATCACTGGCTCCATTCATTACTGGATGATCGCCAACAACGCCAACCCGATGGGGTCTTCTGGTGGAACTTTCGGGTGCGCCCATCGCTCGATACCTTTTTTGAGGAGGCCCTGCTCTTTATCAGTGGTCGTATGATCGACACACGTCAGTATACCTCGGCAGCAGCACGCGTCGAGGTCATCGGCAACCTGTTGCAGCGTGGCTGCTATCTCTTTGTCCTCGATGGTCTGGATGTGTTGCAATACGCAGAGGGTCCGCGGTATGGGCTACTCCAAAGTGGTACCGTCCGGCAGTTTCTCTGCTATCTGGCGCTGGCGAACCATGACTCGGCGGGAGTCATTACCAGTCGGCTGCCGGTGCTCGATCTCATTGACTATCAGACCGTCCATCAGCACTGGCTTGATCCGTTTGCACCAGCAGAGGCGCGATCACTCTTGCAACAGATGCAGATTCAAGGGCCAGATGTTGCATTCAATCTGGTGATCAGCGATTGGCACTTCCACCCGCTGACCCTGCGCCTGATCGGCACCTACCTGAACACCTGGCACAACCAGGATATCACCGCAATGAGCAATGTCCCACCGCCAGAACCAGTCCATCAGGAGACTGCAACCGTAACGCAAACAGACTCACTGGAAACCAATGTCAATCATTTGCTCCAGCAGTTCGATGTCCATCTGACCGAATCGGAGCGCACGTTTTTGATGCTGCTCAGTGCCTTTCGCGAACCAGTGGATGATATGATTTTAGAGCGCGTCTTCCTCGCCCGGCCCGGCGTCTTCGACCGGTTACGCCGCCGTCGCTATTATGCATTTCTGTCACCTCTGACCATGCTCAATACCATCGGGTTTCAAGCGCTGATCAATCGACTGATGAGCTATGGATTGGTCTCATACAACCAGCATACCCACTGTTATACCATGCATCCGTTTATTTATGCTCATTATTATGCATTATTGTGTGGTTATACAACCACTGAAACAACAAAACGAGTGCGCATGGTGGCCCGGACAGAAAGTGATCCGACTCGATCACAGATGCAAGCAGTCCATCTTTCGATTAAAGATTTCTATCTGGCAACGGCTGGTGATATCCCACGTTTTGCAACGTTGAGCGACCTGGCACCCCTGTTTGAGTCCGTGTACCATGCCTGTTGTGCGACCACCTACAGTGAGGCCCTTCGCATCTATCAACAGCAGATTGAGCAGGGCGAACGGCAGACTCTCAGTCACCAACTGGGCGCTTATGAAACACTTTTGAGTTTGATGCTGGCATTCTTTCCAGATCATCACCCGACCCACGAAACCGATTTGCATGATCCATCGATGAAAGAACAACTGCTTGACAGGATGGGCTTCTGCCTGCTGAGTCTGGAACGGCTGCAGGAAGCTATTCCATTCTATGAGCACAAAAACTCACTGGCTTTAAGCACCGAAGATTGGTATCATGCCAGCATTGGCTACCGCAACCTCTCCGGGCTACATCTGGCAACTGGCAACCTCATAGCCGGTGCCGATACCGCCAGTGCGGCCCTCAACCTGGCACGTCGGCTGGACAATCGCCACGGCGAACTGGCGGCACTGGTCTATTATGCCTGGGCCACCCATCTACGTGGCGACCGCGAAACCGCACGGCAATCCTTCGAGGAGGCAGAAGCCTTGCAACAGGCAATAGAACCCGGCCAGCAACATCTGGTCAGCCAGAATGGTATCTGGTATGCCGAATATTTGCGTCGTCATGGTGAAGTGAGCTATGCCCAGGAGATTACCGAAGTCAACCTGACCATCTGTAGCACGCGACACTGGCTCAAATCGCTGAGCCAGTGTCAGTGCCTGCTTGGCGAACTCGCAGCCGATGCTGGTGACCATGAAGTGGCCCAGCGCTCTTTTGATGAAGCATTGATCTCGGCCCGCAGCATTGAGCACCGGCCAGCATTGATCGAGGTGTTGCTCGCCCGTGGTCGTTGGGGCGCACGTTACCATCAGGAGGCTGCTGTAATCGGCTTATCAACCGCTCGTAGTAACCTGGAAGAAGCCTGGAATGCAGTTCTGATCGGTGGCTATCGCTTGTACGAGGTTGATCTGCGGGTGGGTCTGGCCTGGCTGCACCTGGCCGATGGCGATACGACGGCGGCCCTGGAACAGGCCCGCTATGTGCAACGCTTGAGTAGCTTGTTGGGCTATCATTGGGGCGATGTTGATGCTGCTACCATTATCGATAGTATATCTTCCGTTGGCACAACGTAACACGCGGGAGCCGCTCCACAATGCTGTTTGGCAACCCACCTGGCGCTAACCGCAACATGGGTGTTTCGTTCCACCAGACCGATAATCATGATACAATGATGGCGATGAGAGATTGTGTTATGGATATGGAAAGTACCATCATGCCTGATCGATTGCCGCTCCCCCAGACCAGCACGGTTGCCTGTACCAACCGCAGCGATTGCCAGCAGAACGATTCGGGCAGCATGGCATGCTGTTGCCAGGGTGAATGCCGTGGTGGGGGCATACCGGTGTATGCCGTGACCGATATCGAGCGTTGTTATCCAGGCGAATGGCTGGCCCTGCTCCTGCCACCGGGTGAAGATCAGTATCAGCCAGAACATGGCATTCTGGTGGCGCACAGTCGCAGTGATAGCGATGTCTGGCAAACAGTGATGACGATTCCGGACCAACATCTGATCCATGTCTATTTTAATGGCACCTGGGACATGTATTGGCAATGGGCCGATACACATCTTGAGGAGTAAAACACCTTGAACGAAGAGCTTTTTCATGCGGTTGATCAGTATATTCAAGACCTCTTTGTACCGGCTGATCCCATTCTGGAGGAGATTCGCCAGAATGCTCGGTCAGCTGGGCTGCCAGCTATCAGTGTAACCGCAAACCAGGGAATGTTGCTGTACATGCTTGCCCGTCTGTGTCGTGCCCGGCGCATCCTCGAAGTTGGCACGTTGGCAGGCTATAGTACCATCTGGATGGCTCGTGCATTGCCGCACGATGGGCAACTGGTGAGCATCGAACATCATCAACTGCATGCCCAGATAGCCCGTGCCAATATTGCCCGTGCCGGGTTATCGCATATCATCGAGGTCCGTGAAGGATCTGCACTGGAAATCTTGCCGCAGATTGCTGAGGAAGGAGCGTCATCGTTTGATATGGTCTTCCTCGATGCCGATAAACCAGCGATGACTGACTATCTCCACTGGTCGTTGCAGTTGCTCCGTCCTGGTGGGCTGCTCGTCGCCGATAACGCCATTATGAAGGGCAACGTCGTTGACGCCGAAAATACCGATGCAGCCGTGGAGGGCATGCGGCGATTTAACGAAGCTCTTGCTGCCCATGAACAGATCACTTCGACAATCCTGCCAATGGTCGGGTTAAAAGGCTATGATGGCATCGCTATTGGCATGGTACGTGACTAACGTCTGGTGGTACCCCTATTATGTCCGGTCGTTACGCTGAACTCTACCGTCGCGCCCGACAGGCGCTTGAGGCCGATGCCGAGGCACGTCTTGAGCGCCCTTTGACTCTGCATGAACGCAATCTCTTTCGCAACTGTGGAACCTTGACCATGCTTGATAAACTGGGCATGACGATTTATAGCGCTCATGATGCCGAGGAGCTTGCACAGAAGTTGGCCACTACTTCTATGCAAGGACGCTTTCGGCTGGCACTCACCGAGTTGACGATGCGTCTGGAACAGACGCTCAGCCGGAGCATCACGGCTACCGAACAGGAAGCGCTTGGAAAACTGGCCAATATTGAAGAGTTCTGGGATTTTGAACAGCAGATACATACAACCAATTCTGCTGACCGCGAAGCGACATTTCAGCTTTTGTTACGCCAGGTTCGGTCACGACAATAGTATAACCGGGAAACATGGTATAAAACCGTAACCTCCAGGCGGTTGCTACCTGGAGGTTACGACAGCGCACATAGGTTATCTCGAAGAGGGTTTTCTGGGATATCTTGCTTGTCAGATGGATGGACTCTGGGTCACAGTAAGGATTCTTAGATCGAATACCAGACTTCTGTGCCACTTGGTCGCCATTCATCATAGGCTGTCAGTTGATGATAGCGCTCTTCATCCTGATCTGATTCGAGGTAAGCACGGGCACGTTCAATGACCGGACTTGATTGATCAGAAGGCCAGGATTCGACGAGTTCATGGAGCAGTTGACGCAATTCATATGTTGCCATAGGTGTTTCCCTTTCTGTAAAGATGACGATTACGATAAATATACTCATACATATCATCTATCGCTGGTGTTGGTAGACATTGGCGAAACAACGTTCTGTGCTGTTCGTTGTTTCGTGTAACAGCGAAAGAAAACGTATACTGTTGTAACTGTGGTGTAACTATACCACGAAGTAACGTCGTTGTCAAGACCCTTGTTGCATTATTTTGGTATCGAGTTAACAATCTCTCCTCTGGTGCTCTGGTATGCACAGTAAAACAACATGCAATGCAATGGTTTTATCTCCTGGTCAAAACGAACGTTGTATGGTAAGATAGCAGCAGGTTATTCAGAGATACACCAGAGAGGCAATGCGATGCATACACACAAATATAGTGCCCGTGACGAACGCTACCTTGCGTGTACCAGTTTTGAGGTGTATATGGCAACCGGAGCCGTCTTTCTGATTGGTTTTACCCTGGCTTTTATCGTCAGCGTGGTATACCATATTGAATGGTCGATCTGGCCTGCTTCGATACCGGTCCTGATTGTCAGTTACATGGCCTTTTCATACCTCAAACGGCGCGAACAGGCAAACAAGATCCGCGAAATCGACCAGGATTATCAAGATGACGTGGCTCATTCCGGATGACGACTGTCCGGTTGCATCAATAAGCTAGTCCACCGTTGCTTGAACACCTGTTGTCAACACGGCTACCTGGTAAACCACCAGGCAGCCGTGTTGCTATCCCGAAACCATGATACACGTACAAACAGTACCGAAACATGCATTGCTGCCCTTTTTTGCCGATGATGTGCTGTATGGTCAGGCTGCCCATATCGGCCTTTGCACGCTGTGGACGCCCCGCCGCCGGTATGTCGAATTGATGCCCTCTTTTGGCGTATGTGGCAATCTCTACAGCCGTTTTGGCATTGGTATCCTTATTCGCAACGTGCTAGCCAACCCACACCTCGAACATATCGTCGTGACCGGTAAAGATAGCCCCGAAGCATCACGCCACAACGGCAATGCGTTGCTCACGGGCAGCTTTGCAGCTGCGGATATTGGCCTTGACCCGCACCAGGTCCAGCTGTTTTACCAGCGCACGCACCTGCACGACGCACGCAGCATCAGTGTGCGCCAGCAGGATGAACTGCAACAGTTCCTCGCAACGTTACCCCCAACTGGTCGCAGCGCTGAACCGCTAGTCATTCCGTTACCCGAAATCCAGCGTGATACCTTTCCCACCGCACGCTCAGGACACCAGATTCGTGCCAGCCGCATGGATCATGCCCATGTGGCCGTGCTCCGCGAAATCCGAACCTTTGGCGGCTTTACCGAACGCGATGAACGCGGTCACCAGCGCCAGGAACTCTGGCAAATGACCGTCTGTCTCGACCCCAGCACCGACTGGCAGAGCACCCCGGCGTCACTCTATCAACGTACCGAAGTGGAGCGTTATGGTGCATCAATGTGGAATGGCGATGAACCAGAAGACGTGACCTATCGTTATGGCGCCCTGATGCGCAAACATTATGGTGACCAGATACAGACGGCCATTGACCTGTTACGGCAGCAGCGTGAACAGTTCCGCACCGTCATCACCCTCTGGCAACCACAGCAGGCCATGCTTCAGCCGGATGGCCCATGCCTGATACTGGTGCATCCTCGCATTCGTCAGGGGCAACTCGATCTCTTCGCCTACCTGCGCTCGAATGATATGTGGTTGGGTTGGCCGATGAATGCAGCCGGTCTACGTTATCTGCAACAGCAGATGGCCCAGGAACTCGCTGTTCCCGTGGGGTCACTGACCACCACCAGCGGCTCGGCGCATGTCTATGATTATGATCTCACGGTGATTGATCGCTATCTGGCCGAACAACGGGGACAGGTTGGCCTGAGCTTTGATCCCAAAGGGGATTGGCATCTGTATCGTGCTGGCAGCGAATATGTCGCCGAACACTATGCCAATGGTCTGCGCATCCAAACGCTGCGAGCACCCACAACCGAGCGCCTGGAGCAGTTGCTCGCGCCATTTCTGAGTGATGTCAGCCATGCACTGTATCTTGGTCGCGAACTGCAAAAGCTCGAAACCACAAAATAGCGCACGCCTGACACCTTCAGGCTTGCTTACAAAGCGCAACGAAATCGCACTGGTGGGCGATGACGGACTCGAACCGCCGACTCCCTCGGTGTAAACGAGGTGCTCTACCAACTGAGCTAATCGCCCGCATAAGGATCAGGAGGGAATAACCTGTCTGTACTGAATGTTGTCAACGTCTGATATCGAGGATACTATCGTTCTGGTGCCGAGAGTGGGACTTGAACCCACACGAGCATTGCTGCTCACTAGGCCCTCAACCTAGCGCGTCTGCCAATTCCGCCACCTCGGCTCAAGATAATATTATACCGATGTTTGCTCATTCTGTCAATGCCTCGATAGTCTCATCAGGTCAATTTCGTCAAAAATCCACTTTCAATCAGTGAACCCAGAAAGACAGAAACAGGGTACAATATCAGACACAGACAATCTGGTTTGAAACAGACAAGCATGAGTGCAAGTATTATTGAGTTTCTCCCAACGGCCCACCGTGTAGCTGAGGCCAATCAAGCAGTCGCCGTGAATGTACCACGCGCAACGATACTCATTGTGGATGGCGATCCGGCCAGTGCGGGTTCGCTGGTCAACCGCTTGAACCAGCAGGGCTATGCTGTGCGTCTCACCAGTAGCGGGCTCCAGGCGCTTGTTTCAATGCGAGTCAATCGACCCGATCTTGTGCTGCTCGAGATAAGCATTGCCGATTTGAATGGCTATGCGCTGTGTGAGCAGGTCAAAGCCGATACGGAGCTGAATGATATTCCGGTGGTGTTTTTCAGCACTGTGACCGATACGGCAAGTAAAATACGTGCCTTTGTCGTTGGCGCGGTTGATTACCTGAACCGTCCGTTGCCCTTCGATGAATTGCTGGTGCGGCTGGAACATCACCTGCGGCTTGCTCAGGAGCGCCGCACGTTGCAGCAGTGTGAAGCTCGCTATCGCTCCATTGTGGAGTCGCAGGCGGAGATGATCGTCCGGTATCAGCCCGATTATACGCTAACATTCGTCAACCGCTCATTCAGTCAGATTGTTGGGTGTCCAAGAGAAGAGCTTGTCGGGCAGTCGGTCTTATCCTTCTTTCCTGAAAAGGTGCAACAGGTGATGCAGCAATTTGCAGCTGAGGCCCATCCTGAGCATATGCTGACCTGTTTTGAATATCGTATGTACGATGCCCAGCAGCGTCTACGCCTGACCGAATGGACCATCCGGGCGCTGTTTAATGGACATGGTGGGATAACCGAGTTTCAAGTGATTGGCTATGATATGACCTGGCAACGCCAGATGGAAGAGGGGCTACGCAACAGCGAAGAGCGATTTCGGCAATTAGCCGAACATGCCCGTGATATTCTCTTTCGGTATCGCTTTACCGAACCGCGTGGATTTGAATATGTTAGCCCTTCAGTCCATCATATAATGGGCTTTACCCCCGAAGAATATTATGCCGACCCGGAGATTGACCTCAAACAACTGCATCCCGATAGTGATGTTGTCTTTACCGTTTCTGGGCAGTCGCCCTATCTCTTAAAAGAACAGATTACCATGCGTTGCCTCACCAAAGATGGGCATGAAGTCTGGCTTGAACAATCGCACTATCCCGTTCGGGATACACAAGGTATGATTATTGCCGTTGAAGGCATTGCTCGCGATATCACTGAGCGAAAACGAGCCGAAGATGCCATGCGCAGCAACCTGCAACTGTTGCAAACGCTGCTTGATACCATTCCCAACCCGGTCTTCTATAAAGATGTCCAGGGGCATTATCTTGGCTGGAATAATCTGTTTGCTCAGCAAATCCTGGGTTTAAACGATGATCTGACAGCTGCCGAAGAGCAACATTCGGCTTCTCTGGAATCCCTTGATTCTACCATGACCGAGCCAGATGCAACCCATAATCTCGAAGTCCAGTTGATGCAAGGATCCGATGCCCCACTCTATGTTTCAAAAGTCCAGTGTGCCGATGGCGTTACCCGTGATTTTTATTTCTCGCGTGCATCGTTTGCTGATGCCGAAGGCGATGTTGCTGGTATGGTCTATGTGATGGTTGATATTACCGATCGCATCGAAAAAGAAATGCAACTGCGCGATGCCTACAACGATGTCCAACGATTGAATGATCGTCTGCATGCCGAACTGACGATAGCCGAGCAGATACAACAGAGTTTGCTCCCGGAATCGACGCCAGACTGGCCCGATCTCGATCTGGTCTGTTATACGAGACCTGCCCGCGAAGTTGGCGGTGATTGGTATGCCTACTATACCCTTAAAATACCCGATACCGAAGGATCATCAACCATGTATTCGGTCGCATTGGGTGATGCTTCCGGCAAGGGCATGCCGGCTGCCCTGCTTATGGCCGTCAGTCTGGCATCGTTTCGCTCCATTGTCGGCCAGGGGTTACCACCATCTGATCTGCTGGCCTATCTCAATGATGCCCTGATTGACTATACCCGTACCATCCGCCAAAACTGTGCGCTGGTCTATGCCGATATTCAGCATACCACCTCGATCGATGCCCATGGGCAAACCACCCATCAGTATTGTCTGCGCGTGGCTAACGCCGGTTGCATTGTCCCGATTGTCAAGCATGCCGATGGTCGGGCCGAATGGATCGACGTAGGAGGATTGCCGCTGGGGGTTGAATTGGGCTTGGATGTTGGCTATCATGAAGTAAGCTGGTCCCTGTCTCCAGGTGAACTGGTCATATTGACGAGCGATGGTGTGGTTGAATTAACCAACGCAGATGGACACATGTTTGGGTTTGATCAATTGGAGCAGACCGTCCGGACTGGCCCACAAGGAAACGCTGAAGCCATGCTCCAGCATCTACGTGCCAGCATTGCAGCGTTTGGAGACGAACGCGAGCCACACGATGATCTCACCATTGTCGTTATTGGGGTGCCGTACCTGTAGCCAGTTTTGCCCTATGCCAAAGCCAACACCGTGATCTTGCCCACGACCGTTGACCGTGTTACAATAGGACCCCGAAAGATCCGCCAGTCGCGAATCAGGAGAGGATGTATGCCATCTATTTTTTCTCGTATTGTGAAGGGTGAATTGCCCTGTGCCAGTGTCTACCAGGATGAACAGACCATGGCCTTTATGGATATCAATCCGGCGTCAAAAGGGCATGTGCTCGTGATCTGCAAAGCCGAATATCCACGGTTACTTGATGTTCCGTCTGAGTTGTTAGCTGCAGTTGCCGAGACAACGCAAAAGGTGGCTCGTGCGATAATGCAGGCACTCCAACCCGAAGGGTTCAATGTCTTACAAAACGATGGTGCAGCAGCCGGGCAGGTTGTCTTTCATTATCATGTCCATATCATTCCGCGCTGGACCGATGATGGGGTAAGGCCGTTTGGACGACCAGGGTCGGCTGATCCAGCCGAGTTAGAAACCATTGCAGCCCAGATTCGAGCCCATTTATAAGTATCAGGTATGCAAGAGAGCAATATCTTTATTGAGATTGCCCAGCAACAGGGGTTTCATGGGCAGCAAGCCCATGAAACATTGAAGACCATTGGGCAACAGTTGCATACCTGTGCGATATCGATCCAGTCGCCATTTTATATTTTCCGTACTGGTGGCGGCGGAACAGGTCAGGGTGGTCAAGCCAATCGTCCTCGGTTGTTGCTTGCCTTTCCAAGTGCCGATGATGCGCTGGCGTTTGCGCAACATCAGAATTTGCGGCCAACACCCCGGCTCTTGCGGGTTTCCGTGCATCAGTTACTTGCTATTCTGCTCCAGCGACCTGCCATTACTGCCCTGATTCTGGTCGATGAACATGCCAACATGTCCCAGATCGGCAAGTATCCTCATGGGTATCGTCTGGAACGCACCGAATTACTTACCATGTTAAAGGGGGATGTATGAGTCGCTTTGATGAAATGCGCATTTTTTCGGGCAATGGTCATCCTGCCCTGGCGCAGGCTATCTGTGAACGCATTGGGGTACCAATGGGCGATGCCACGGTCACCAAATTTGTCAATGAAAATATCTTTGTCAAACTCAATGAGACGGTTCGCGAAAAAGATGTCTTTGTCATTCAGTCGCTCTGTTCGCCAGTGAATGATCGCATTATGGAACTGTTGATTATGCTCGATACCTTTAAACGGGCATCAGCCGGCCGGATTACGGCGGTCATTCCCTACTATGCTTATGGCCGTACCGACAAAAAAGATCAGCCACGTGTGCCAATTACTGCACGCCTGATGGCCGATATGATTCAGGTTGCCGGGCACACCAGGTAATTACGCTCAATCTGCATGCCGGGCAGATTCAGGGCTTTTTTAACATTCCGGTGAATGAGCTCAACGGTCTTTCGCTGCTGCTGCACTATTTTGCCGATAAATACCTGGATGATCTGATGGTTGTATCGCCTGATATGGGGTTTGCCAAACAGGCGCGGAACTTTGCCGAACAGCTTGGTGTGCCCCTGGCGATTGCCGAGAAACGGCGCATCCAGCATTTCCAGCGAACCGATGGCACGCTCACTTCGCCCGAACTGCTCAATCTTATTGGCGATGTGTCGGGCAAACGCTGTATTATTACCGATGATGAAATTGCCACCGGTGGTTCAATGGTCGAAGTCGCCGAACTCCTCGTAAAAGCAGGCGCACGCGAGGTGTATGCCGGTTGCATCCATCCGGTGTTGGTTGGCAAAGCCGTGGAAAAACTCAAAAATAGCCCGATCCACGAACTGGTCACGACCGATACCTTACCCATCCCACCAGAAAAGCGCTGGCCCGGCCTGACCGTGCTCACCATCAGTACCCTGCTAGCCGAGGTTATTCAGCGCATTCATAGCGGGGTGTCGGTCGATACCATGTTTCAGATGCCACGCCATCCCGCCTTGGGCTAGTGGGTCGGAGACCCTCACCCCCGGCCCCTCTCCCAAGAAGGGCCGGGGATGAGGGGGGTGCGGTCGGCACGACCGCGTTTCAGTCGCCCGCAGGCCCTGGGTCCAAGGAGGGAGAGGGGTGAATGTGAGAGCGCAAATCGTATCTCCAACGCTTTGCGCTCCAAGCCGCGCCTCCATCACTGCCAGCACTAGCGGAAGAGGTCTTTCTCCGGATCACGCAAGAGTTGCTGCCCACTCCCAGCAGCCGGGGTATAGACAAAACCCCGCACAATCGCGCCCGGTACCCCATCGGTCTTCCCCATCACCAGCTCGGCAGCGCTCGCCAACTCATCCCCAACCGCAAGCATGCTCGCCTGCAACGGGTAGCCATGCGGATCATACTGCCCGCTATAGTCGTGCAAGGGATCAAGCCCGGCGACACCGATGGCAACATTCACCTGGCCCTGGCGCCAGGCCGGCCAAACGTATCCGAGATAATGACTGCCAGACGCACCCCACTGAGTTGTTCCAGTGCTGTGCAGAGCGCCTGTGCGCTCCGGTCGGGGTCTTCGGGCAACAGCGCCACAATGTGCTCACCCGGTACATTCGATTCATCCACTCCGGCGTTGGCACAGATCAGGCCGGTATGTGTCTCGGTAATACAGATACCTCGGGCCATTTTGACGATACGGCGACTCTCGCGGAGCACAACCTCATAGTAACGCGCATCTTTTAGCGATTGCCGTGCCATCGTGCGGGCCAGCGCCGAAGGCTCAATGGTGTTGAGGTCTACCAGCCGACCCTCGGCCTTGGAAACGACCTTCTGCGTGATGACAACCACATCACCGTTGAGTAGGGGACGACCTTGCTGCTGCAATGCCTGGCATATCAGGCTGGCAAGATCATCCCCCGGCTGGACTTCGCCCATGCCACGCACGGCAAAGATATGCAGGTCAGCGGTGGTCACAGGTGCTTGCCGAGGAACAGCTCAACCCGTTCGCGCGTTGCCGCTGGAATAACGCTGCGGTCGGTGATGACGGCATTTTCCAGTGCATGGTGGGCCGGGCTATCGAAGCCCTCACCAATCCGTGGCACCACCTGAGACACGACCTCCTGCGAGAGCCGTGCATTCGCCATCAGCGTATTGATGATCGCTTCCACCGTGACGCTATCGTGATCGGGATGCCAGCAGTCATAGTCGGTGACCATTGCCAGCATGGCGTAGGACATCTCAGCCTCGCGGGCCAGTTTGGCTTCGGGCAATGCCGTCATCCCAATGAGCGCATGACCACCGACGGCGATTCTCTTCACTCTCCGCCAGTGTCGAGAACTGCGGCCCTTCCATACACACATACGTACCACCAGCATGGACGGTGGCGCCGGCAGCCTGTGCTGCCTCATACAGGCACTGGCTCAACATTGCACAGAATGGCTGATCAAAGGCAATATGTACTACCACACCATCACCATAAAAGGTAAATGGGCGAATGCCTTTGGTCCGGTCAAACAGCTGATCCGGAATCACAATATGGCCGGGCGCATAATCTTCACGCAGGCTGCCTACGGCACTGACCGCGATAAGATATTTGACACCCAGTTGCTTAAACCCATAGATATTGGCCCGGCTGGGCAATTCGGTCGGGGTGTAGCGATGGCCGCGACCATGACGGGGCAAAAAGGCCACGCGCTGACCATTCAGCGTGCCGAGCACATAGGCATCGCTGGGTTTGCCATACGGGGTTGTCAACGCTACTTCTTCTTTATCGGCCAACTCTTGCATGGCATACAAACCACTGCCACCAATCACGCCAATGCTTGCCTGAGTCATACCTTGCTCCTTTGCTGCTGCGGCAACGTTGCACCAGAGAACGTTGCCATAGGGCGAACGTTCAGAGTATAGCGCATTGCCCCACTTGCTGCAACCTCACCAGATACACAGCAGCAAAAAGACCAGCACGGCAAGGGGATACCCGGCGTGCTGGTTGTACGGTTTACGCGCTGCAAGTTTTCACAATAGAGGACTATTCTTTCTTGCCCAGAATGCCACCCAGCATGCCCATGGCTGAATCGACCTGACCAGATAGCCCACTGACATCTTGCTGCATCAGACCGTCAATCTGACTGGCGATGGGTGTGGGCAATTTATCTTTCAAAAACCCCAGTACCGTATCAAGCGCAGTCTGGGCCTGTTCGCGGCTTATTCCTGCTTTTTCGGCGACCATTTCGACCATGGTTTGGTGTTCTGCTGCTGCCATCAGTATGGACTGTTCCTTTCTCTGTAATCATAGTGATCACCGCTAACATTCCTGCTTCATCCGTTTCAGTGCTCAACCCCGAGCCGTAGTGTCTGCAACTATGCGGCAACCATCTGTCTGTAGGATACCATACCATGGTGCTGCTGTAAAGCATCACCTTGCGGATTTGCGGATGTTAGTCACTGTCAAGCAGACCAAACGCTGATGCTGCTGTAGGTACCAAACCGGATTTGGTATACGGCGGGTTCGCAGTCTGCTCTAGCCAGCTACAAGACGTCACTACGCATCAAATCAAAGCAGTTGAAGCACGAGTAAGCCAAAGCGCAAGCGACAGCGCTATGCCTTCACCAAGAGAGCAGCCATTTTATCGAGGCATTGTTCCATGCCCATTCTGGACAATTCCATCATCTCGCCCACCGGCCAGTCATATTCGGTGATGGTGATCTCGGTTGTGTGTGGTTCCAGTGCAGTGAAGGTGACCAGATGACGCTGATTTTGTGGGAAGTCTGGCGGCATACCAACGGCTGTTGGGTCGATGGCATGCCCCTCTTCATCGGCCAGATTGTGAAGATAATCGATAGATTGCAGCGGCACGATTGCACGGTAGTGCCAGGTGCTGTAGTGCGTGCCATATTCGGGAGAACTCATACAGACCAGCGATGTGCCACCTTCACGAAAATCCATGCGTGCCAATGGTGACGTAAAGCCCATCGGCCCCCACCACTGACGCACAGCTTGTGACTCGCTCCAGGCATGCCAGACTGTCTGCACAGGTGCATGAAAAACACGTGTGATTACCAGGTCCTGTCGGGTTGTTTCCATACTCATAGCCGATTTACCTCCTTTTCGGAATGAACATATGTTCTGAATAAAGAATAGCCGATCAGCCTTGCTGTGTCAAATTCCCTTTGACATCAGGCTGCGCCGCTACAGATCTTCGCGATAGGAATGGTAGAAAGCTATCTGCTATCAGAGAGCAGTTCATCCAGCGTTGGCGAGGTGTATTGAAAGATATTGTCCCAGATATAGTCCATTACAGCATTAGCTTCCGAAAGTGGTAAAACGCGGTGGATTCCCTGGGTATCGGTTTGCAACAGGGCAACATGGGTCATACCCGCATTACCGTCACTCTGGACCGGGCCAATTGGTGCTTGGAGCGCTTCCAGATTGCGCAGGGTTTTGCCAATATCAAAGTCAATCCGTGCATCAAGTCGTGTCTCCATCCACTGCTCAATCGCATTGTCAAGCGCTTCACGGCTCAGCCCCTGCTCGGCAATGAGCAGGTGGTAATAGACCAGAATGATCTCTTTGCATTCTTCTTCTTCGGCCGCATCAATCAGGGTGTAGAGCACGCCTGCATTGGTTACCAGATTCTTAAAAAACAGCGTATCCGTTACTCTTTTGAGAAACTGTAATCGCTTATGTTTATAGCTGGTGTATTGCTTAAACGCAAATCCACCCAGGGTCATCCCAATGGTAAGTGCGGTAATCAGCACTGGCAGTACATTAGACATCGTTCGTTGATCTACGCTGAACCAGGCCGCTGCGTCTGTACCAAGGGTCACCAGCGCAATCACACCAGCAATAATCAGCAGGCTCGGCACAATTTTTATCAACAGTTGTGAGGCAGCTACCAGGGCCGGCACAATGAAGAGCAGACGATCTTTCCAGTTCATGCGTACTTTGACATTGGGGAAGAGGATCTCGAGATCACTGCGCGGAACATTTTTGTAGAGGTAGATATACATTTTGCCGGGCGTAAAGCTCAATTCTTCGATCTTGTGCTTGCGTGCCAGAAAATGGTCGGAATCTTTGAATTTGAGCAACAAGGCTACCCGTTCCAGGTTGTCGATTTCTATCTCAACTTTTTTGAACCCCCACTTTTTCACCGTAGCGGTCGTATAATTGTCACCGCGAAAGTAAAAGATCACATGCTCATAATCATCAAAATCAACCGAGGTCTTTAACGTAATCAGTGACTCGGAAGCAAACGCCCCTTGCAGATCATCAGACGAGAGCGGGGTATAGTTTGCTTGTTTGAGCACTTTTTCAAATGCCTGAACCAGTTGTTGTTCCATCTGCTGCTGAACTTCAGCCGTTGGGTTGTTTCGTATCCGCGTATCGATGTCGGGATTAAACGGGGTAAATGCATCTTTCAGGGTTTCGAGCAGTTTCTGTGATTGCACATGATAGTACGCTGAGAGGATGGTACAAAAGTCTTGAAACAGCGGGATTTGTTCAGGTGCCAGACGACCATCTTCGATGCAAATCTGGATAATATCTGCTCGACGATAAGGGATAAACGCCTCACGATCAGCATAACTGGCCACAATATCTCCTGATAGTTTTATCTATCAACTCACCCGATAGCTTACTATTGTACCAAAACGTTTATACCGCGTCAACCTGGCGTCTGCTCTTTGCGCTATCCATCCTGCCCAATGGGGACCGCACCGCAATCTCCTGAATCCGTGCCAGCACCATTGGTAATGCCGTCTCTGGCTGATCAATCTGGGTCAAGCCAGCCAGCGCCAGCAGTTCCGGCCGGTCCAATCCCAGATCGATACGCGCCAACGAAGTTCATGCGCCCGCGTCCGGACTGCGTGCGGTCGTGCCCGACCGCTGTGCGGCTACAAGCCGCACCTACGATTCGCTGCCCCATGTCAGCGCCAGGGGATGACACGGGGCCGGTAGCCAAACGACGCGCAGGATGCACTGGACGGCAGCAACACCAGCGAGCCGATCCCGCTGCCGACGCTGCCACGAAGCACCAATGCTCTTGATTCCAAAAAAAGCGTGCTGGCGCTTGCGGCTGCACGACCGCTGCCGACGCTGCCGTGAGACAGCGCCAGTGTACCCTATGCACCACAAAGAAATGCGACTGAAGCGGCCATGACCGAACCATGGTCTGAGTATCAATTGTCAACTGTCAATTATCCATTATCAATTATCCATTGAACCTCAAGCCAGGGCAAGTCCGGAAGTGATTCTCCATGCCTGAACCAGCTTCACATCACGTTGCGCCTTCAGGTCCGTGAAAATCTGTTCCGCCTCGTTTGCCCGCGACCGCGCCTCATCGGAGTGTTGCATTGCCAGCGACAGCCGTGCAGCGGTAAAGATGGTTTTGCCTAGTTCATAGCGGCTGGTTATCTGTGCGAGGGTGCTGCGACTCGCTTCAAGCAAGCTGGTTGCCTGCGACCAGTCTTCACGCACCATTGCGATTTGACCCAGGACGCGCTGGGTGATCGCTTGCTCTTCAACCATCGTCAGCTCTTGTGCAATCTGCAGTGACTCAACTGCATAGTGGGATGCCTGTTCAAGGTTATCCAATGCCAGCGTTGCTTCGGCCGCCAGACGTAAAGCACATGGCAAAAAGTTGCGTGCATGGATCCGCTCTAGCGTCATCGCGCTTTCCACACAGAGCCGCCAGGCTTCTTGGAACTGGCCCTGCAGCAGGCAAATATAGCCACGATTGAAATTGGCGACTGCCACGCCCATTGCCGAGCCCATGCGCTGAAATTGTTCGAGGCTGTACTGGAAGAGTTCACTCGCCAGTGGTAGCAGACCGCGACAGGTCATCACCACAGCCAGGTTGTTCGATGTGCGGGCCATTTTCATGATATCGCCAATGCTCTCGCTCATCTGAAGGCTCTGTTCATAGTACCGGTGGGCGTCGCGCCAGCGCCCTGCTCGCCAGTATGAGCGTCCCAGATCATTGAGCACATCACTGAGCTGCGATGCATCGTTAATCTGCATCAGCAACACATGTGCCTGTTCCAGTGATTCGATACTGGAATGCAAATCGCCCTGTTCGCGCCAGCAATTGCCCATCAAGAGCAACGCCCGTGCCTGCTCAGAGTGGGCATCGATCCGGCGGGCACCGTCTAATCCCAGGCGAGCCCATTCGAGTGAACGAGCGTATTCGCCCTGACGTTGGTAAATGCTGGCGCCCAGCAAATAACAGCGCACCAGTTCTTCGTAGGCATCGGTGGTGGCATGGGCAATCCCACGTTCCAGCCACTTAAAAGCAAAATCATATTCGTCGCGTCGTTCATGCACCATAGCTAACAACCGATGCAAGCGAACAATCGAAATAACCACCTGCGCATAGAGATTGATATGCGCCGATGTCAATGAAGCGAGTTGTGCAATAGCCTGGAGATAATGCTCCTGCGCCTGTTCTGCCTGGCCCAGCATTACATAAATATCGCCACATCGCTCGTAGACATCAGCCTTCTGTAAAAGAAGTCACCAGTCGGGTACACTGGGAGCGGTGCAAGCATCGTGTCATACTGGCGGTCCTCCTGGAGACTGGGGTAGCGATCGCTGGTTTCGATAGCCTGCTGAAAGAGCTGCAATGCCTCCGCATGCGCATAGCGTTGCTGTGCTCGAATACCGGCTTCATAGTAGTAGTGAAATGCCTGTTCCCATTCTTCCGCCATCAAGTAGTGGGTTGCCAGTGGTGCCATATATTCGCCCAGCCGGTGCGCAAAGAGCTGCTCCATATGTTGTGCAACACGGTGATGCAATTCACGTCGTTGGGCATAGAGCATGCCCTGGTAAATCACATCGTGAATCAGGGCATGCTGAAAATAGAAGGTTGGTCGTTCCGCCTCATCATCGGCACGGATCAGTTGCGCCAGCACAAGGTGCTGTAAGTGCTCTTCAAACAAATCCGGGTGATCGGCGATACTGGCGAGCAGCTCAATATCAAAACGGTTGCCCATGATCGATGCGATCTGCAATAACATGCGACAGGTATCGTCAAGCTGATCCAGACGCGACATAATCAAGCCCTCGATGCTGTTTGGTACCACCACCTGATCCAATGGGCGGGTGAGATACCAGCTACCGTTGGCATGGTGCGCCAGTGTACCCGAAGCAATCAGCGAGCGGACCAGTTCTTCGACAAAGAACGGGTTGCCCTGCGTTCGCTCAAGCAAGGGAAACATGTCGGCGGGTGGTTCGTGATTGAGCAGTCCAGAGAGCAAATCAATACTCTGCTCAACCGAAAGCTCATCCAAAACGACCCGTGTTGTGAGCGGTAAGAGGCACCATGGTTCATCAATCGGCGGGCTGGGCCGATACGTCATAAGCAACAGCAATGGCACCTGGCTGGCCTCTTGTGCCAGGCGGCCGATAATATGCAATGATGAAGCATCGGCCCACTGCAAATCATCGAACTGAATAATGAGTGGTCGTTTACGTGCAGCCCCAATCAACAATGCAACCACCAGCTCTTGCACCCGATCATGGCGTTGCTCAGCCGTTAACGATTGGGTCAGCGGCGTATCGTGCAATGCCACACCAAGCACATCGGCTAGCAGTGGCGCAAACCGGGCAAGATGCGGGGCCAGTTGATCAACGCTCTCATCATATCCATCCATCGACTCGGCTGGCTCAAGTGAGAGATGATCGGTAATACGTGCAGTCGGTGCGTTACTGGGCAAAGATAACCAGGCATAGGAATTGAGGAGTGAACGTAAGACCAGACGGATACCAATATAGGGAACATTTTGCTCATAACTATGACAATCACCACTGGATATGACCGAAAATTGCGGTGTCTTGCGGGCATTACTGCCGGGCAACATGCTGGCCCGAACGAGATGACGCGTTACTTCGGCAACCATCCGCGTTTTGCCAATGCCCGCCTCGCCGACCAGGGCTATCGCACGCCCAATACCATTGAGCGCAGCCTTGCTTGCCTCAAGGAGTAACGCCATCTGGGCATCACGACCGATCAATGGTGATTGTTTTAAGCTGATGGTATACGATGAACGCCGACCATACACCGGTTCTTGCATCTGCACGGCTTGTGAAGGGATAATCGCCTCGCTGATCCCTTTCAGTACGAGTGGCTGGTGATCAACCACCAGCACCTGATGTTCGACTGCCTGGCGTGTACTCGGTGCAATCAACACCATACGCTCGCTGGCAGCATCCATCAGGCGGGCCGACAGGTTCACCGCCGGGCCAATCACCGTGTATTCATAACGTTGTGCTCCACCGACCCGACCCGCAAAGACCGATCCCGAGCCAACGCCAACACGGTGCTGCAACCGTTGCCCATGATGTGGCGTCAGACCATATTCAGCCAGCAGCGTCTTGATTTCAGCATTAGCCTCCGTTAATACTTCTTCGAGCTCAAGCGCACAGCGTACCGCACGCATGGGATCATCTTCGTGCATCGTAGGTGCCCCAAAGAGTGCCATCAGTTGATTGCCATTGGTGCTAATATCGACCTTATTCACAATACCGTCATAATGATGCACCATCTGCTGTACACGACGGTAATAGGCATTTAACAGACGAGCACCTAACTGGGCATCGGGCACATGGGCAAGAATCTGGCGAACGTCGTAGAAATTGACAAAAAAGACGCTGACACTGCGAAACTCACCAACATCGCTTGTTGAGGGCCAGAGAAAACGACGCGGAATGCCTCGGATAAGATAGGGCTGCAGGGCTGCGAGTTGATTTTCGAGGCGTTCTATGATCCGTTGGAACGCCTGTTCATTGAGCGGCATCGTTTCTGGGGAGGTAAGCCCCGCGAATGAATCACGCGGAATCAGTGCATGCGATGGACTGTCATCGGGTAAGGCTACGATACGGAAGAATGCACGAGCGCGTGCCTCTAATTGCGCTTTGGGTAACAGCGCCGCTGTCTGTGCCGAGACGACGACTTCACCAGGATGTGCCAGTTGTTCCGCTTCCGCCACAAGTCCCACTTCTGTGCCACTTATGATGAGTTCAATATGACTGCGGTCACCCACCTCTGCTACAAAAATCTCTCCACTGTGGATGCCAATATGGAGTTGCAGTGGAACAAAACCCGAAGGCGTAGCAACATGGGTGAATGCGATCATCCGTTGCTGCATCGCCAGAGCCGCGTGTGCGGCTGCCTCAGCTGCCTGGTTATCGTTGGTGCGTTCCGCATCAAAGAACGCCAGCAGACTATCACCGCCAAACTTCAGCAACTCGCCACCGCAGGCCACAACCTGCTCAACCAGTTCTTTAAACAGCTGGTTCAGAATGGCGCTAATCTCTTCAGCGCCCTGGCGACCCAGGATGCTCAGCTGTTTGGAAAGGGCCGTAAAGCCACTAAGATCCGCCGAGAGAATACTGCCACGCCAAAAATGACCTCTTATGCGGCCTGGTTTAGGTTGGGCCAACTGGAGTTGCACGAACCGCTCTGGAATATAGGCCATACAACTGGCTATTGCTTGTCGCAATTCTCCAATTTGTGCCAACATATCCACAAATTCCATCTCTGTGCCTATAGTCGTCTGCTTTGATATCATGATAGACCTTCGCGTCGTCTGAATGTCTGCAACATAAACGTCGGGAGTATACGATATCCGGTCCGTTTTGCTTCTGCCTCTTCTACTTTACCATGATTGTTTGCCAAAAAGCATGATCTATCACCGATAATTCCCCAAAGATTAACTGATGTTTCAACCTCCGTTTGAAGGGCGTCGTCAGATCTCCGCTCAATCGCTGCGACATGTCTGTTATACAGAAAAACCGCAGACTCTCTTCTGACAGCACAAACGATGGGAGCGGAGTTATTTCACAATCGGCAAAATCGCCTTAAACGCCGGACCTTGTGCCACTCGGAGCAACTCAAAGAGCGCCATCTCGGTACTGCTCAAATACACGCCAGCATTCCCCAATCGCTCTAGGCCAATCTGCCGATTCTGCTCTGTGCGTGATGATACCGCATCAACTACCAGGTCTACGGTATATTCGTGGTGCAGCAGATCCAATGCTGTCTGATAGATACAAACATGCGTCTCAATGCCAGCCAGCAACACCCGACGCCGGCGAGTTGCCCTAAGCTCTTGCACAAACGCTTCATCACCATAGCAACTAAAGCTCATTTTATTGATAGGGGTTACATCTGGCATCCATTCGAGCAGTTCGGGCAAGGTGGGACCTAGCTTTTCACGATTCTGCTCGGTCAACATAATCGGGAGATCGAGTGCCCGTGCTCCCCGGATCAGCTTTGTCAGATTCTGCAAAAGCTCTTTCTTCTGATACATAGCCTGGGCCAGGTTGCCCTGTACATCTACCACAACCAGTACCGTTGTTTCAATATGCAAGCGATGCAATGCATTCCTCCTTATTGCTTGCTCCCCATGGCCTATCACAAGATGCTGCTGCCGTGGCATATGGTGTTGGCAGGTACAGCACACTGCACCTCGACGAGCTGTTGATCCTGGTAATGGGGAGCTAACGATAGACGGGTGATCTTCTGGTAATCCTGCTTTCAGCTCTCTGTTGATGCAGAACTTCAACAGTGTATACCGTCCATTATACCTGTAACAGCAGAAAATATGAACATCCTTCGCCCATGTTTCGTCTGAATTGATGATGCAAAGCATAAATCATATGGTTATGGTATGATATGCAGCATGAGACGAATCATAACACTTCTTCTGCTCTGTGCTGGCTTGATCGTTGTTGCGCTGGGCATTCACCGTCCTATCTGGAACGTGACGGTGGATATTGGCAACGAAGGAACGTTTATCTACCAAGGCGAGACCAGCACCTTTCAAAACTTCTTTGTCTTTCATGCGGTTGAGATGGATGGCTCGCGCAGTTTTCGCTGGACCAGCGAACGCGGCAGCCTGACGATCCCCTGGGCCTTGCACCAGCAACCGCTGACGCTTCGCTGGCGTCTGCGGCTGTCGGCTCGATGGCAGCAGTATCCCGGTCAACCTGTTGCTGAACAACCAGCCGATCACGACCTTTCAGGCGGGTGCACACTGGCGCCGGTATACCATTCAGGTGCCGCAGCAGCTGACCCATCCGGAGCATGGCTTGATGATTGAACTCCGCGCCCCCGTCCAGAAGGATGCTTACGAGCGGGAACTGGGCGTTGCAGTTGATCAGGTCGCGCTCTGGCAAACCCAGCCCCAGCCGCTGACTGGCCCGTGGAGTCTGCTCCTGGTGATGGCGGCCATTGTGCTGCTTGTCTGGCAAGGACGCCCGTTGCTGCAACCGTTGGTGCTTGCCAGTAGCTGGTTGCTGGTGTTGCTGCTCTATCAGCCGCAATTTTTGCCCGACTGGCTGCTCGCTGCGCTGCTGGTGCTGTCGCTGCTGGCACTCTGGCAGTGGCTACCCTTTCCCGCACAAGAGACGGTACCACGACTCTGGGGTCTCCCGATGCGACCACTTCTGTGGCTGCTGGCGACGTTTATTGCGCTCTGGCTGGTGCTCAGCCACCAGATGCTGGGGCACTGGGTTATTGACGATGCTTTTATCTCGTTTCGCTATGCCTACAACCTGGTGCGTGGTGATGGTCTGGTCTTTAATCCCGGTGAAGCGGTGGAGGGCTATACCAACTTTCTGTGGACGGTGCTGATTGCTGGTGCGATGGCCCTTGGGGGCGATCCGGTGACTGTTGCGGCGGTGCTGACGATGCTGCTGGCCGTTGCTATTGTGATCCTCACCGCACGGCTGGCGGCTGAGTTGGTCGGGCCGCTGTGGGCCTGGCTGGCGCCCCTGCCCCTGCTGATCAGCGGGCCGTTTTTGCTCTATACGACCCGTGGCAGCGGTATGGAGACGGCCCTGTTTACCATGCTGGTGCTGGCGAGCCTGCTGGCCCTGGTACACAACTTTTGGATGCTGGCTGGTTGGTTGGTAGCGCTTACGACGATGACCCGTCCCGATGGCATCTTGCTGGTTGTTGTGGGGGGATTGTATGCGCTGGCCCATATGCCGCGTGCCAGTTTGCTCCAACCGTACCGTCTTTTGCATCCACGTCATTCGGCGGCGATGCGTTATAGCCTGACATTTTTCGCGCTCTATCTGCCCTACTTCCTCTGGCGTTGGAGCTATTATGGCTATCTCTTGCCCAATACCTTTTATGCCAAAGTGGGTGGGACACAAGAGCAGTTTGCCCGTGGCCTGGGCTATCTCTGGGAATCGAGCGTCAATGACCTGCTGTTGCCACTGGCCCTGCTGGGCTTGTTGCTGGGCTGTTGGGCCTGGCTCGGTATTTGTCCTGGCACCCGCTGGCCCATCGTGGTATTGCTTGCCAGCTCCATTGGTCTGGTCTCTTTCTATATTGTAGGGGTAGGCGGCGATTGGATGCCCGAAGCACGTTTTCTGGTGCCGGTCTTTCCGCTGATGCCTATTCTGGCGGTGTGGGCGCTGGCTGGTCTGATGCAGCATTCGGCACGCTGGTTGCCGCTAACGGCTGGTGTGGGGATAGTGTTGGTGCTGCTGTTGCTGCCACGCCTGCCGGAAACGACCAGCCATACCACGTCGCCTATCTGGACGCAAAACTATGCGGTGCGGCGGCAGCGTGAAGTGGGCCGGTGGATGCGCGAACATACCCCGCCCGATGCATTGATGGCAACGGCTGTGGCGGGGGCCATCCCCTATTATGCCGACCGTCCGACGCTTGATATTCTGGGATTGACCGATGAGCATATTGCCCATCTGCCCGAAATCAATCTGGACACTGGGCGGGCCGGACATGAGAAGACCGACCTGGATTATGCGCTCCAGCAACGACCGGAACTCATCCCCTATCGTGGTTCTGATCTCTTCTGGGGGCATCCCGTCTTCCAGGCCAACTATCAACTGAAGAACTTTCCGGGGCCAGAGGGGCATGGTGTGCGAATGTATGTACGCAAGGATGTGTTGTCGTGGTTTGGGCAGCAACCGTAAGCGCGATGGGCCTGCGCTCCTCACCCCTGACCCTTCTCCCACAAGGGGAGAGGGAAGGATGGGCGCTCCACGAGACGCCTTCCCGTATGAGCGCTCCAGGTGTGGCTTGCCAGCCGCATGCGGGCGAGACGCCCCGATCCAAACTCCCTTCTCCCCTTATGGGAGAAGGGCCGTGGATGAGGGGAGCGGGCGAGACGCCTGTACTCCCGAATTAGCCTAGCCCAAATTCACTGATGAGCTGCTGCACCCAGGTCTGGATGCGTTCTTTGGTCAATTCGTGCTGGTTGGTATTATCGAGCGCTAGACCGACAAAATGCCCATCTTCGACCGCCGGGCAATCTGCTACTTGATAGCCATCAATCGGCCAGAGGCCAACCAGGTCTGCCCCACGCTCACGTGCTTTTTGCGAAAGAATCGCAATCCCGCCTTGAAACGTGGTGTTAAATTCTGACTGGTTGCCAAACCCAAAGACCGCAACCTGCTTGCCATGCAGGTCAATCTCATCCATCTGCGGAAAAGCCCGCTTCCAGTGCATCTGGAGCTGACCGGCTTCCCATGTCGAAGAGCCGAGAATAATCTTCTCGTACTCATTCATCTTGCTCAGCTCAATTCGCTTGACATTGTGGACTTCGACCAGATCGGGTTCTACCTGATCGAAGCTCTCTTTAATGGTCATGGCTGCATCGGCGGTATTGCCGCGTTTGCTGCCGTAAAAGAGACCAATCTTTGCCATTCGTTTTTGTTCCTCCATAACCGTATCACACGCATGCCAGACCGTTTCCCCCATCAGGTAAGCAGCTGTGCCAATCACGCAACCCTGCATCGATCCATATTATTCTGGAGTGTAACAGTCAAAGAGCACGCTTGACAATACCCTTTTTGCCTGAAATCACGCCCTGTAATCCTGGACAGATCATACCATGGTTTCGGCGGTATCCGGCGATGCCGGTGTTTTGTGCGATGCATCGGGTGATGCGCATAGCGAAAATTTGTGCTATACTCTCTCCAGAGAAAGAGAACGACAACCAGGAAGACAGGAGAAACTGTATGCGTTCGTTGTATGGATCATCGTCATTGACGAGCACCCGTTCGGAATATAGCCTGGTATTGGGCCAACTGATCGTGAACCTGCGTGAACTGATACCGGATGAGCGCCAGGCCGAAGCCGATGCTGCGCTTGCGGCTGCCCGCGACCAACTCGGCCAGGTCGATGCCAGCCTGAGCCGTTGCCAGGGCGAATTGGAGCAGCCGTTGCCATTGCCACCCTACCCACTGCCGGGGCAGGTCTATGATTGGACGGTACTGCTCTATGCGCTGGCGGTTGGCTGCATGCTGCTGATGCTGTTGACGGTAGGTTGAAACCGGCCAGCATGAGCTATGCATCCTCTGCGCGGCGATAGGCGTCGTCGAGCAGTTCAACAATGTAGCGCACTGGTGTGGTTGCTCCTCGGCGCTGCAATTCGCCGGCTAGCTGCACGGCACAGCCAGGGTTGGCGGTTGCAATCACATCTGCACCGCTTGCGAGGGCGTGGTCAATCTTGCGGCTGCCTAGACGCAGGGCCATATCGGGCTGGATAACGTTATAGACGCCGGCACTGCCACAACAGACGGCACTCTCGGCCATTTCGCACAATTCGAGGCCGGCAATCTGGCGGAGCAGCTGGCGTGGCTGTGCGGTGATACGCTGGGCATGGGCCAGATGGCACGGCTCTTGATAGGTGACCCGTAGGGGCACTGTACCAGCAGCCGGTGCTTCGATCCCAATATCGACCAGAAACTCATGAATATCACGTACCTTTGCGGCAAAACGGGCAGCCGGTTC
>JAAURD010000238.1 GCA_012034075.1 Chloroflexaceae bacterium
TGAGATACCACCTGTTGGGCTATCTAATTGGACGATTGTACGTCCATACGCTCAAACAGTGCCACCGGGCATGTATGAAAGATGCTTGCCAGCGGCAGACCTGCTGTCCCCACATGCTCCCCTCTCCCTCCTTGGGAGAGGGGCCGGGGTGAGGAGTATCCCACTGATCAACCGTGACCTGTTCGCCGGTGAACACGTGCCGATACTGTGTTCCAACGGCGACATCGGGCAGCGCCAGCCAGGTATCGCCCCAGACCTGCTGGCCCAGGGGTTGCTGCACCACACCGTTGGTCAATCCGACGACGAGCACGGGCACTGCCACAATCATCGACTGATCCGGCAGATTGCGGGCAAACGCACACACATGCTCGGCCTTTGCCCCGCTGGCTGAGAGGGGCTGATACTGGCTACGGCCAAACACCGCTTGATGCTGCCGCCGAAATGTTAGCACCTGATGCATGAGATAGAGCTTCATGCGCCCATCATTCGGGGTTGCGAGGAGCTCCTGCATCAGCGATCCACGGTTGTCGTGCGTGCTTGCAGTCCGCTGCTGCAAATCGCTGAGCAACGCCCGGCGATGAGCATAATCGACAGGACGACGGTTATCCGGATCAACCAGACTCAAATCCCAAAGCTCGCTGCCCTGGTAGATATCGGGCACGCCCGGCGACGTCAGCTTGAGCAAGGTCTGGGCAAGCG
Organism: Chloroflexaceae bacterium; assembly: GCA_012034075.1. Lineage (GTDB taxonomy): Bacteria > Chloroflexota > Chloroflexia > Chloroflexales > Chloroflexaceae > JAAURD01. The sequence goes on from JAAURD010000238.1 coordinate 700, forward strand.
AGTTGAGCTGACCATAGAACGACACCCGCTGTGCAAACGACCGCATACTCTTGAGAAACGGATCATCTGGATCATAGCTCAAGACCTGATAGACAAAATGATTGACCGCTGCATCGTAATCCTGGCGTGGGTTGACCCAACTGGTATGCACTTTGGCTTCGCGGGTGGCTTTATGCATATAGGCAATAATGCGCTCACGAAAAGTATTCCATGCATTGCTCTGCTCATCCGATAGCTCCCAGAGTTCGTTCAAAAACTCCAGCGGCCATGCCCCGACCAGGGTTTGATAGAGCAAATACTCATCGTTATAGTCCGGCGCCAGGTCGCCTTCAACCACCGTTTTGCGGTCGCCATTCATCTGATGCCAGGTCTGGAGATGTTCTTCCCATTCATTCGGTATCTCCGAAAGGACGTTGATGCGTGCACGTACATCTTCGCTGCGTTTGGTATCGTGGGTTGAACTGGCAAGCATGGTGAATGGCCACGATTGCTGGTTCTCGTTATTATGCTCGTGCAATGCCGCAACCGTGCCACCAAATGGTGTGGATGTCCGCCTACCTCGTTGAGGGAGACCAGCCGATTAAAGACATAAAAGGCGGTATCTTCGAGACCCTTAGCCATCACTGGACCAGATACCTGCTGGAACTTGTGTACCCACAACAGCAGCATATCGCGGTCCTCTGGGCCAAAATCAGCGAGATTGCGCAACAACAGCGTATCCGAGAGGAACGTGAAAATCGCCTCGGCCGTTCGCGGGTTGCGCCGACGCGCATCAGCGATGGCGGCCTCAATATACTGCTCATCGCGAGCGGTCACCGTATCGGCGCCGGCAATATAGGTGCGGTAGACCGACAGCCCGGCGATCACTTCGCGAATGGCAAACGTCAGCGTATCGAGCGTGAAGTCGCGGTAGCGCCGGTTCCGTTCGGCAATCCGTTCTAGCTGATGCGCCAGGGCATAAATTTCACTGGCCATCGAAACCAGCATGGTCATCTTCTTGGTGGCATTGACCATCTGATGGAAGGGCACAACGCCCCCGCGCGTAAACTGCCGGTAGATATGATCAAATGATTGCTGATTCTGACTATTGACAAAGATGTTATTCATCGCAATCAGAAAATCATAGCCAGTTGTCCCATTAGTTGCCCAGTTCTGCGGTAACGTTTCATCTTCGCCCAGAATCTTTTCTACTACCACATACAGCGGCCATGATAACCGCTGTGACGTGTTCATATCGACTGGCTGGTTCAGCCATGTTCGCACACGATTGGCAATGCGTGATGTCAACACGGCATCATCAGGAATGCTCGTGCGCATCAGGAGCATCTTTTGGCGCACCTGGTGAAACACAAACCGTTCCTGAAGCTGCTGCAAGTAGAGCGATGGATCGTACAGTCCATCAATATGATCAATGCGCAGACCAGTGACCTTGCCTTCGGTGAGCAGACGGAAGGTCATTTCGTGGGTCGCTTCAAAGACCTTCGGGTCTTCGGTGCGAATAGCTGCCAGGTCATTGATATCAAAAAAGCGCCGGTAGTTGATCTCTTCGGCTGCAACCCGCCAGAATGCCAGCCGATATGCCTGCGCATTGATCAACTCATCCAGTAGATCAAAACTCGCCGGATCGCTCACCTGGCCGTTAAAGTCCTGGACGGTCTTATCAATGGCGCCGCGTACCTCCGGGTTGGCATGGTAGAGCGTGGTAATCCGTCGTTTAATCACTTCTTTTTCACGGTTGCGCTCAGCCAGGCGTTCTGGGTTGGTCTCGGTGCGGTCGGGCAAGTAGCTCAATGCGGTCAGGATACTCTGATACTCATACAGGTCCTCATGCTCCGTGCCAAGCCGCGCCGCTAAATCATCCAGCGGATGACTGAGAATCAAGCTATAGGTGCGTGGCGCCACCGGCAGCCGGTGTTCGTAGTAGTGGATAAAAAAGATACCTTCTTCGTACACCAGTTGCAGCTGCCCACTCTCCAGAATCCGCCCATACTGATCACCTAGAATGGGCAAGAGCACTTTATTGGCGAGCTCACGCTTCACCGGGCTCCACTGGATATCAAAGAAGGTCGCATAATCCGAACTCGGTCCATTTTCCAGCACGTCCATCCACCAGAGGTTGGCCGTATCGCCAATGCCCATATGGTTCGGCACAATATCCATCACAATGCCCATATTGCGCTGACGCAGGGCCGCCGAGAACGTTTCAAATGCTGGCTCACCGCCTAGGGCCGGATTCATCTGCGTGTGATCACATACATCATAGCCATGCATGCTGCCCTGGCGCGGCTTGAAGATGGGTGAGGCATAACAATCACTGATGCCCAGATCATGCAGATAGGGCACAATATCGACCGCGTGATGAAACGTAAAACAGGCTGGGTTAAATTGCAACCGGTAGGTCGCCACCGGAATGCGTTCCTGTGCCAGAATCTCCTGCGAAATCGAGGCGACCGTTGGTGTGATGCTCATCGTGTGCATCTCGGTGATGCGAATATCGAGCTTATCGCCCAGCTCAATAAAGGCTTCGATCCAGTGTGGTGCATCTTCATCGCCATCGTCCGCCCGTTCTTGCATTTCCAGAAAATAGGAGTTGGTGACCTCGTAGTAGGCATTTTGCAGCTTCCAGAACGTCACCTCAAACGGTAACGACTCGGCGACATCGATCAACGTCCTCAGCGATTGCAGCAGCTCAATAGTATCCGGCTGCGCCCGCAATTGGTCTGCCAGGCCCTGGATTGTTTGCTGCAAGGCATAGCTATGACCTGCATGATCAAGATCAATATTCCACATACGAGCACGTTCAAAGAGGCCTTTAATCTGGTCATAGTCCAGCGGAATATCGCCCAGTTTGCGCCGCAAATCACCATTGATGATAAATTCGGCGGTCGCATGCAACGTCCGCGGTAATGGCGTGTGCAGATTGTTCAGCAGATACATCAGCGGCGCACGGCGCTCATATAGTGAACGGTAGAGCGCTTCGTCATCGTCCAATGTCGATTCGAGCATCAGGTTCAGAAACGTCCGCTGGGCATCGCGGAAGAGCGATTGCACCGAGTAGTGGAACCCGTCAAAATAGCCATCCAGTAGCCGAATAACCTCGGCCACATCGCCATGGTTCGTCGCCAGGTCAATCGATGCGATGAGATCGGCATAGTCGGTCGCACCATTATATTGTTTCACCCCGGCATTCACATTGTGATCGCCAAAATAGAGCACCGCGAAAATGCAATCGGCATACTCCAGCGTAATCTGCGAGAGCACCTGGGCCTGCCCCACCACAAACCGTGAGAGACCCGGTTCAAAACGCTGATAATCATGGCTCTGAACCTGGAAGCAGTAAATATCAGCCTGCGGCGGGTAGCGTTCAAACAGCGATGTCACGGCATAATGCGCCATCACTTGCAGCAAGTCAATTTTGGCTGGCTGCACCCATTTTCATAGACATGGCGACCATTCCGTTGCTCTGGCAGGTTGCTGCGGGTCTGTTCCAGCATCTCCAGGAAGGTCGGTTCCGTTGTCATGTCAAACAGCGTATCTGCCAGTTGTATGGCTCGTCCGGCATAGAGCAAGGTCTGGACCGTTTCGCTGCCCGAAATATCATCAAAGAACCAGCCACAGCTGGTGTACATCAAGAGCAAATGGCGTTGCAGCTCCAGCAACGTCAACGCTTGTATCTGCTCTTCATATGCCAGCACCCGTGTGGTATTGCGAGCGAGAAAGGCCGACAGATTTTCGGCCGAACGGTCGAGAATGAGCGCGATATAATCATTGCGGGTCTGCCATGGGTCGGTAAACAGGGTGCGTGCCTGCTCTTCATACTGTGGCCTCAACGTATCACGCAGCCAGTCACACGCCTGGCGCAATGGCTCACGCCACGCTTGCTGCCACCCTGGATGCTGGCCGGTATTGCTCCCGTCACCGCTGCGCCAGCGTTCAATCCCCTGGGTACAGCTCCATGATGTATTCTCCAGAATATCCACTTCATGGGTCGGCGCTTGCCAGTCGAGAAACTCGCCATAGTTCGTCAATGCAGCTCTATCGCTGCTCTCGATGGTATGCAGGGCATATGCCAGCGCCATATCGCCGTACCGGTGATGGTGCCCATAGATTTCGCCATTGGTTGCAATATGCACCAGCTGGTGTTCTTGTCCGGTACGCTGTTCGCGGAACCCATTGAGCAGACGGTGGGCCAGTTGCTCGCCGCTGCGCAGCAAGCCCTCGGACACGACTGCCCGCGCGAGTGCCTCGTGGTAGAAAAAGAGCACGATGGTGCGACCGGAGGGGAGCTGCTGAATGTACGGCATGGTCGGGTCAATCTGCCCACCCAGCACATCGACCCACGAGCCGCTATCCAATGGGCGCACCCGCTGCGCCTGATACGGTGATAGCACCGCAAAGCGGATGCCATACTCGGCTATCAGATCGAGCGTCTCCAGATCGACCGCCAGCTCCGGCAACCACATGCCCTCCGGGTCACGCCCAAAGCGGTGCGAAAAATCATACATGCCCCAGACAATCTGGGTGATCCGGTCGGCGCGGTTCGCCAGTGGCATGATCATATGGTTGTATGTCTGGGCCATCGCCGAACCGTGGCCGCTAAAACGCGTCTGACTCTCACGATCAGCGGTCACAATGGCCTGATACGTCTCTGCTGCATGGCGTTCGAGCCAGCTCAACAGGGTTGGCCCAAACGCAAAGCTGATGCGGGCATAGTTGTTGATAATGTGTGATATTCGCCCCTCACGGTCCATAATTCGCGCGACCGCATTGGGTGCATAACACTCGGCACAGATACGCTCATTCCAGTCGTGATAGGGATAGGCTGAGTCCTGGACTTCCACCTCTTCGAGCCAGGGATTTTCGCGTGGTATTTGATAAAAATGGCCGTGAATACAGATGGCTCGTTTCATCGGGCTACTCCTTCCAATCAGTACCTATCTACTCCAGACGCTCACCGCAAAAGGCGCACACGTCAGCGTCACAGTGCCCGTATCCGTTACATCAATCGTTGATATGCCAGCTTCAGCCGGTGATGTGCCCGGCTCGCTCCAGACTGACCGGGTCGAATCGAGGACCACCTGCCAGCGACCGGCGGGCCAGGGCAGCGTCACCGTTGTCGGCGCTGCCTGCACGTTGAAGACCAGCACAACATCCCGCCCGGCGGGCTGATCCGTTGCTTGTGGAGCGATGCTTCCCATCTGTGCCTGCCGCTGGACCAGCAACAGCGGTGCGCCCGCTACGGCCGTTACCCGCATGCTGCTTTTATCGGGCACTGCCAGCGCCGGTAGCGTCTTGCGCAGGCGTATCAGCTCGCGGTACCAGCCAAACAGCACCTGATGTTTGCCCTGCTGGCGCTTGGTGTGATCGAGCCGCGAACGGTCACGCGTTGCCTCGGCCTGCGGGTCGGGTGGCTCGCCCTTCCAGACAAATGCCGCAAATTCGTTCTTGCGGCCCTGACGCACCGCTTCGACCAGATGTTCATCGCCGTGATTGACAAAATAGAGAAACGGCGCTGGCTCGCCATACTCCTCGCCCATAAACAGCATTGGCAGATACGGCGATAGGAGCAACAGCGCCGCCGCCAGCTTCAGCCCCTCAAACGGCAGTAGCGCGGTCAGGCGTTCGCCCAGCATGCGGTTGCCCACCTGATCGTGGTTTTGCACACACACGACCAGCCGCGAAGCTGGAATGTTATCGGCCGGCTGCCCATGACGGCGCTGCCGATGCACCGAATAATCCCCGCCATAGACCCAGCCATCACGATAGACCCGTGCCAGCTGCGCAAACGCGCCAAAATCCTCGTAATAGCCATCGCGCTCGCCCGTTAGCAGGGTATGCACGGCATGGTGGAAATCATCGCTCCACTGGGCATCCAGCCCAAAGCCGCCCACCTCGGGTCGGCCCACCACGCGTGGGTCATTCTGGTCGCTCTCGGCAATCAGCGCAATCTGCCGCCCCAGCAAGGCCGCCCGCCGATGCGCCACCGCGTTCAATTCGGCCAGAAAGGGGTAGGCCGAAAAATCGGTAATGGCATGCACGGCGTCCAGACGGAGCGCATCGATATGGAATCG
>JAAURD010000239.1 GCA_012034075.1 Chloroflexaceae bacterium
TCATCGAGCAACGGCCAGCGGCCACGGCCGGCGAATGGCTCATCGGTGGGCGCAGCTTCACCGCCAACGCCAGCACCGAACTCGACACCGATGATGGCCCGTTGACCGTTGGCAGCTGTGCCTCTGTCGATTACGAGGGCAACCTGGCGCTCGAAATCGAGAGCGAGGAACTGTATGCGTGCAACACCGGCGGTGACGACAGCCGCGATGATGACGATGACAGCGCCAACGATGACGACGACAGCCGCGATGATGACGATGATTTCTACGGCATCATCGAGCAACGGCCAGCGGCCACGGCCGGCGAATGGCTCATCGGTGGGCGCAGCTTCACCGCCAACGCCAGCACCGAACTCGACACCGATGATGGCCCGTTGACCGTTGGCAGCTGTGCCTCTGTTGATTACGAGGGCAACCTGGCGCTCGAAATCGAGAGCGAGGAACTGTATGCGTGCAGCACGGGCGAGATCGAGCATACCGTCTATGGCGTTGTCGAGATCATCCCCACTAACCCGCAAGATGGCATCTGGACAATCAGCGGTATCGCCTACCGCAGCACGTCCGAAAGCGATCTGGATGACATAGACGATGATGATATGATCACGGTTGGGAGCTGCGTGGAGATCGAGTATTATACCCTTAGCGGTACCAACATCATCATCGAACTAGATGATGCCGATGATCGCATATGTAACGGCACACCAATGACCTATCGAAGTGGTCTTGTATACAACAACATAAGCAGTCTTCCCGATACTGCAGGGCTCCTGGGTAATTGGGAGATTGGCGACCTGGACTTCACAGCAACGGAAACGACGGTCTTTGGCGAGCCGTTGGATACGTTCACCAGAGATGTCTGTGTGCGAGCGTGGTTCATGGTTGCACCCGGCGGTGAGCGCACACTGACCGAAGTGAAACAGATTGCTGCTGCCTTTTGTCATAGCGATGATGACAACATCGGTGACATCTATGGCACTATCGATGTACTGCCTGCTACCTTCCCGATAACCCGCACTGGCATCTGGAACATCAGTGGCATCGACTACACGGTCACCGCCGATACGGAACTGGATCAGGAATATGGCATCTTTGCCATAGGTGCGTTCGTTGAAGTTGAGTATGTGCTTGTAGATGGCATGCGCGTGGCAACAGATATTGAAACACACGTTGCACCAGGCAAAGGCCGCAACCGTGCCGCAGGTATCCTGGAGCAGCGCCCAGATGACGACCTGGGAACATGGTCGATTGCTGGTGTGAACTACACCAGTGACCCGACGATTGACGTTGATCTGGATGACAACAATGATCGAATCAGCCTTGCAGCAGTCGGTTCACCGGTCATCGTCAATTACTATACCGCTCCCGACGGTAGCCGAATGATAACAAACGTGCGGTCTAACAATTCGCTGTTCCTACCCATCGTTGTGCGATAGATAAGCAAACCAATCGGGTAAACACAGGCGGCAGGTGCATACCTGCCGCCTGTACGTGCATGTTCTTCGATGATCATCTCGTATCAATGCGCAGTCCAGCCCAGGTCAATCGTCCAGGCCACTCCGGTCACGGCGCCCGCAGCATCGGAGCAGAGATAGCTGACCAGTCCTGCTACTTCAGAAGGCTCAATCAAGCGCTTGACTGCGACCGGTTCGAGCATCACGCGCTCAACCACTTCCGCTTCAGGAATACCGCGCGTCTGTGCCTGTGCCGCAATCTGATTCTCCACCAGCGGGGTACGCACATAGGCCGGGCAGATGGTGTTCACGGTAATGCCATGCGGGCCGCCTTCGAGTGCGGCTGTGCGGGTTAAACCGAGCACACCATGCTTGGCCGAAATATACCCACACTTAAACGGCGATGCTCGCAAGCTGTGGACTGAGCCAATATTGACGACGCGGCCCCAGCCTTGCGCTTTCATCGTGGGCCAGGCATACTTCATCAACAAAAAGGGCGCGGTGAGCATGACCGCCAATAAGGCATCCCAGGCATCCTCGTCAAACTCCTCAATCGGTGCAATATGCTGAAAGCCGGCATTATTCACCAGCGCATCGACACCGCCATAGTGCTCTAGGGTTGCGTCTACCACATGCCGACAGGCTTGCCGTTGAGCCAGATCGGCCTCGACAAACAGGCCACCAATGGCTTCGGCGACAGCGCGACCACGCACTGCATCCTTATCGACCAGCGTGACGCGCCAGCCCTCGGTTGCAAAGTGCTCGGCGATGGCTTGACCGATGCCGCTAGCGGCACCGGTGACGATGATTACTCGATTGGTCATATCTGTTCTCCATAATGTCATTGATTGCGCGATGCCAGGGGCATTGCCTTTTTGGCGTGTTATGATGCTTATTCATTGCTCAGACGGGTCGCAAGCTCAACAAACACCGCAAGCGCACCAGGGTTGCGCATCGAATCTGGGTTTGCGATACGCTCTAGCGGTTCGCCCTGCAACAAGCGCTTCACTGGTACTTCCAGTTTTTTGCCGCTCAAGGTGTAGGGGACTTCGGCAATGGCAAAGACATCATCCGGCACATGCCGTGGTGACAGGGTTGTCCGAATCTGCTGCTTGATACGCATGATCAATGCCTCATCCAACGCCACGCCATCGGCTAGCACGACAAACAGTGGCATATAGCCATCACGCTCAGGTCGCGCAATATCGACCACCAGACTATCGCGTATCTCGGCCAGTGCCTCAATCGCTCGATACAACTCGCTCGTCCCCATACGGATACCCATCCGATTGATCGTCGAGTCGGAGCGTCCGGAAATCACCAGTCCCCCTTGCGAACGGATGCGCACCCAATCGCCATGGCGCCAGATACCGGGGTACTGTGCAAAATAGCTCGCACGGTAACGCAGCATCTCAGGATCATTCCAGAAAAAGATGGGCATGGAGGGCATCGGTTCGCACACCACAAACTCACCCACCGTATCCACCACCGATTGCCCCTGCTCATCAAACGCAGCAACCAGCGCCCCAAGCCAGGCACACTGTATCTCACCACGATGCACCGGCAGCAACGGGCAACTGCCAACAAAGGCGGTACACACATCCGTGCCACCACTAATCGAAGCGAGCAAGATGTCCGCCTTGACCTGCTCATAGACCCAATCAAAGCCTTCTGGCGGGAGCGGCGATGCGGTTGAGCCAACGCCCTTGAGCGATTGCAGATCATAGTGTGCTGCTGGCCTCAGCCCGGCTTTGCGGCAGGCATTGATATAGGGTGCGCCGGTGCCAAAAAAGGTCATGTTGGTACGCTCGGCAAGGTCCCAGAGCTTGCCCATATCGGGGTAGCCGGGGTTGCCATCATAGAGGATAATGGTGCAACCCAGTAACAAGCCGCCCAGCAGAAAATTCCACATCATCCAGCCGGTAGTACTGAACCAGAAAAAGCGGTCACCAGCCTTCAGATCAAGGTGGAGCGCCAGCCCCTTGAGCAACTCCAACAGAATGCCGCCATGGCTATGCACAATCGGCTTGGGCAAACCGGTCGTGCCGGATGAATAGAGCACCCACAGGGGATGTTGTGCTGATACCTCGGTAAAAGCAAGTTCGCCCGTCTGGGTCACCATATCATCCCATAGGAATGCACCATGCAACGTGGAGGGTGCGGGTGAACCAAACAGATAGGGCACCACAATGGTCTGTTGCAGCGAAGGCAATGCTTCACGTAGGGCTTGCTGCATCGGGCGGCAATCAATATCGCGGCCACCGTAGCGGTAGCCATCGACAATGAGCAGCACCTTTGGCTCAATCTGGCGAAAGCGATCCACAATGCTGGTGACACCAAAATCGGGCGATGAGCTGGACCAGATGGCGCCAATGCTGGCGCATGCGAGAAATGCTACCACCGTTTCGGGGATATTGGGCAAGACGGCGACGACGCGATCTCCGGCGCTTACGCCCATAGTACGCAATGCGGTTGCCACGGCTGCGGTCTGCGCGATCAGGTCGGCCCAGCTGAATGCGGTCAACGGGCGTAGCTCCGATTCGGCGAGGATCGCTGGGCGCTCCTGGCTGACCTGACGAAAGACATGGCGTGCCAGGTTGAGCTGGGCGCCGACAAACCACTGGGCGCCTGGCATCACCCGGCTGGAAAGCACGGTCTCATATGGCGTGCTTGCTGCAATGTTGAAGAAATCCCAGAGCGAAGCCCAGAAATCCTCAATCTGCTCGACTGACCAGCGCCACAACGTTTCATAGCTGGTTAGCTCCAGCCCGCGCTGTTCGGCCAGCCAGCGTTGATAGGCCGCGAGCGTTGTCTGTTGTTGAAACGCCGGTGTTGGTTGCCAGAGGATGGGTGGTATGTCCATTTTGCTACCCCTTTCGTCAGTATCCCTGGTCAGGTCTCATAGGATGGCAGAGAAATGCCAGTCGTCTCCGCAATACGTAATGCCAGCGCCTTAAAATCATGGTATACCTGACCAACTGCTTTCATTTGAGAACCTATTGCACCATCTGCTGACTTGAGGTAAAAAATGGGTTTATGTACCTCTTGTGCCATAGGCATTAAGGCGCCATAATTCTTTAGTAACGCCAGTGCATAAGGATCATTCGTAATCTGAATATCTTCATCTGATGTCTCTTCAAGCACGTCGCTGCGATAGATTTCAGGAATACGCGCAATCCAACGATCATACGCTTTTACTGGTCGGTCCAGGCGCACTGAATGCTGTAATACCACATATCCTATCGGTTTCATAGCACCACGTGGTAAGGGCAAGTCTTTGGCGGGATTACGTTCCAACCGCTCTTGCCATTCACGACGCCAACTTCGTAATGTTGGTCCCAGGTTACGCAACCCTTTAAGCGAAAAGAGATCAGGGGCAAGCGGTACCACCACATAATCGGTTGCGATCAAGGTTGCACGATTGATCGCGCCGAGATTCGGGCCGAGATCAACCAGGATGATATCAGCCCGATGCTGAGTAGCTGCCTGTTGCATAATGCGCCAGAATGCCGATATGACGCGGAAGGCGCGTTCGTCACGGTCGAGGCACCGTGGCCAGGCATCAGAGAGTTGATCTTCAAAACTCGATAATTCGAGATCACCCACAATCAATGCAAGACGGTCGCCTATCTCTGTTACCATTTCCATATCAATGAGCTTGGGAACGGCAACATCACCGATGCCACGACGCAGGAAATTGATACCATCAAAGATTGTTTGCACCCCTTGCTTTTCCATAAAGATCGATTCGAGATACTCTTCATGTAAAAATGCTGCGGTTGCATTTGCCTGTGGGTCCAGATCGACGGCAAGCACACGCAAACCCCGGTCAACATACATCCATGCGAGATGATAGACGAGCGACGTCTTGCCAACGCCGCCTTTGTTATTAAAGAAGGTAAAAACGGGAATGGTCACACTTTGCTCCTGACGATGACTAAAATGTACTCATCTTCAACAATGAACTCTGGTGGGGGGTTGCCATTTTGGTTGAGCTGTTTTCTTGCCAGGGCAATCCCAACGCCGAAACGTTGCACAAAACCAAGCTGTTTCATCGCCTCTGCGAGATAGGGATTGCGATAATCAGTTACGCCAGGTTGCCCAAAGTTCTGCCGGGTTACCTGACCAAATGGACCACCAGGACTGAGAATCTCCACCCGGTCCTGGAACCAGGTAATACGCACCGGTGCATTGCTTGTTTGGTAGTTGCGGTGCAAGATTGCGTTTCGCACAAATTGTTGCAGAGCAACCAGCGGATAATCAGCCGAACGCTGCTCGGTAAAACCGCTCGTAATATCTGATGCCACTGAAATATGAACTTGAAGAAGATCATCCAACGTTTGTAACAATTTTGGCAGTGGGCCGCTGATTTCTTTCTGATCTTTAATTGGGTCAGTGAGTTCAGTCCCATCGATACGGAGAAACTGAACATACGCCCCTGCAATCAATCCTCTTGGGTTAACACCAACCACCAGTGCTCCCAGCACCGTTGGGAACACCGGTTCATTTATCGTCACCAATCGCAGGGCAGCAAGTTGCTCTGCGATGGTGCGATCATTCTGTTCGATGATGTCTGGATGGACAGCGGCTGGGAGATAGGTTCGTTGGAAGAGTTCGAGATCAAGATCATGCGCCGATGCTGTAGTAACAGGAGAGAGATCGAATGAAATATCTTTTGAGCGACGTTTTTCAGCCAGGCGGCGTTCTTCATCAGACGTTGCAATAGCCCGACGCGGTCCGACTCGCACCCAGACCCGGCCATGAAATCGCACCGGTGGAGCTTCAGCAGGATGCACCAGGATAACCACCATCTCACAGCCCTTCAGAGTCCTTTTCTGCACCATCATTGAAGGAAAGGGTTGGATAACATCACGCATGTCTGTCAGTTTCCGCAGCATTTCATCGGTGATAGGAAGGTTGGTACAGTTTCCTTGATCGTCCACACCAATAAAAAGCACGCCCGGCTTCTGGTGCTGGGGCAGGTCGTTTGCAAAGGCACAGATAGCTTGTCGGATCAGGTCGCGGTTCGCGTCGGAAGACTTTCGCTCAACGCGATCTGATTCCAGATCATGCAAAAGCGCTTCTAAGGTATGATCTTCCATACTGCTCTCTTCTCTCCCTGTATGATAGACCTGTTTCGGTGCATTGCGATAAGCGGGATTCGGCGTAGCGTGCTGCGCCGCTCCGGTTTTCAGTCATCGTACAACAAAAGGCAACGTGATGCCATCCCGCACTGCACTGGTCAGCGGGACCGGTTGCGCGGCTGCAAGCCGCGCCTACATCCCGGCCCCGGCCATGGAGCGCTGCCATCCCGCACT
>JAAURD010000240.1 GCA_012034075.1 Chloroflexaceae bacterium
GTCGATCTTTCGGACCCTCCCTGAACGAATCGTGGTCACGCTCCTGATTGGTCATCTGGAAGCCGCCATCGCCGGCAATCACCCAGACGGTTTCGCCGGGTGGGCAATCGCCACGCCCATCGCAGCAGGCAGGGCAAAGCCCATAGTGCCCCGACCCGCCACTGGTAATGTGGGTTCGTGGGCGGTGCCAATCGATCAACTGGGCGGCCCACATCTGATGCTGCCCAACATCGGTGACGACGCGGTAGTTGCCGCGCTCGTTGAGCAACTGCGTCATCGCTGCATAGACATCGTGGGGCATCAGCGATGGCGTATCGGGTCGAGCCATATACTGCTGCTTATGCTGGTGGGCGGCCTGTATTTCACGGATATGCTGCATCCATGCACTGGAGTCGCGGGCGGGCATCTCTTCCAGCATCGCCTGCAACACCATGCGGGCATCGCCAATAATGGCAACCGTGGCCTTGACATTTTTGCCCACTTCACTGGGGTCAATATCGACATGAATGACCTTGGCTTTGGGCGCAAAGGTTGAAGCTTTGCCGGTCACGCGGTCATCAAAACGGCCACCAATGTTAAACAGCACATCACACTCTTGAATAGCGCGGTTCACATGCACCCAGCCATGCATCCCCGGCATCCCAATGCTCAATGGGTGATCTTCGGGGAAGGCGCCCAGACCATGGAGCGTGGTGATCACCGGAATGCCGGTCCGTTCAGCGAGCATCCGCAGTTCGCCTGATGCACCCGACATAATGATCCCATTGCCTGCCATAATCAACGGTTTCTGCGCCTTCGAGAGCAACTCAATAGCCTCCCGTACATCATTCGGGTCGGGCTTGCTCGGTGGGTGATACCCTGGCAGGTTGAGCTTGACATCCCAGTTGGGCACCGTGCTGGCCTGCTGAGCATCCTTGGTAATATCAATCAAGACCGGACCGGGCCGACCGGTATTCGCCAGATAAAACGCTTCGTGAAAGACATAGGGCAAATCTTCAATGTTTTTGACCAGGTAGTTATGTTTGGTGATCGGCATCGTAATACCCGTAATATCGGTCTCTTGAAACGCATCTTTGCCTACCACCGCGCTGGAAACCTGGCCCGTAATCGCAACCAGCGGGGTGCTGTCCATATAGGCATCGGCAATCGGCGTAACCAGGTTAGTCGCGCCGGGTCCGCTGGTGCCTATACAGACACCGATGCGACCGGTGGAACGGGCATAGCCTTCGGCGGCATGGCCGGCGCCCTGCTCATGACGACACAACACATGGTGAAACTTATCGCGATAGTCATACATCGCGTAATAGAAGGGCATAATCGCCCCACCCGGAATCCCAAAAATAACGTCTACACCCTCGCGCACAAGCGCTTCGCACATAATCTGTGCGCCTGTCATCTTCTCCGTCATTCCAGACCTCCTTACCAAATCAGATCCATAAATGCAACCTTTTGATACCTTTTATGCGCATATCAGTCAGTTCGACCGAGTGTTTTTGCCGTCAGGTCAACACCGCGCCATGGCTGGCATTGCTCACCAGACGGGTATATCGTGCCAGCCAGCCGCGCGCATAGCGCGGTGCCGGCGCAGTCCAGGCGGCCCGGCGTCGGGCCATTTCGTCATCGTCAACAGCAACGTACAGTCGCCGTGCGGCGAGATCAATTTCAATCATATCGCCATCGTGCAGCAGGCCAATCGGCCCGCCCTCGGCTGCTTCGGGGCTCACGTGTCCAATACAGAGTCCGCGCGTACCACCGCTAAAACGACCGTCGGTGATCAAGGCGGTGCTGCCACTCAGCGCCGGCATGCCTTTGACCATGCTCGTCAATGCCAGCATTTCGCGCATGCCGGGGCCACCGCGTGGCCCTTCATAGCGCACCACAATCACATCGCCGGGTTGTACCTGCCCGTTGATCACAGCGTTGGTGGCGGCCTCCTCACTGTCGAAGCAGCGGGCTGGTCCACGAAAAGTCATCTCATGCTGATCGACCGCGCCCACCTTGATAATAGCGCCCTCAGTTGCGAGATTGCCAAAGAGCGCGACCAACGCGCCATGCTCGCTATGGGGCTGATCGACCGAACGAATGCAAGCGGGGTTGCGGTTTTCGGCATGCTGCACATTCTCGCCAAGGGTGCGACCGGTCACCGTCATCGCTTCGGCATGCAGCATGCCCGGCCGCCGCGCCAGTTCAGCGAGGATAGCGGGTACCCCACCGGCCTCATTCACATCTTGAATATGCCACTGGCGGTCGCCATCCCAGGCAGGTGAGACCTTGGCTAGATGCGGCACGCGGTCGGATACCTTCATTAAAACGTGAGACCGGGTAGTTCAACCCGGCCTCGTTGGCTAACGCCAGCACATGCAACACCGTATTGGTACTGCCACCCATTGCCACGTCCAGCGCAATCGCATTATCGATAGCCTGGGTGGTCACAATATCACCGAAACAAATCTGCTTCTCCAGCAAAACCATCAGCTGTGCAGCAGCTTTCCGCGCCAGCTCGTGGCGTTCCGGCGACACAGCGGGAATGGTGCCATTGCCCGGCAGAGCAATGCCCAGCGCTTCGCACAGACAGTTCATCGAATTGGCAGTAAACATGCCGCTGCAACTGCCACAGGTGGGACAGCTAATCTGTTCAAGCTTGTGCAACTGTTCCTGGCTCATCTGGCCTGATGCAACCTTACCAACTGCCTCAAAAACGGTCACCAGATCGCTTTTTGTCCCACTCTCATCTTCACCGGCCAGCATCGGCCCGCCCGACACAAAGATCGTGGGGATATTGACCCGTGCTGCGCCCATCAGCATACCGGGCACAATCTTATCACAATTTGGGATACAAATCATCGCATCGAAACAGTGCGATGTGGCCATGGTCTCCACGCTATCGGCAATCAGCTCACGGCTTGGCAACGAGTAACGCATGCCTTCATGACCCATAGCAATACCATCATCAACACCAATCGTATTAAACTCAAAAGGGATACCGCCAGCAGCGCGAATCGCCTCTTTTACTACCTGACCAAATGCCTGCAAGTGTACATGCCCCGGTATAATATCGACATAGGAGTTACAAACGGCAATAAAAGGCTTATCAAAGTCTTCATCATGCCGTACCTGCCCCGTTGCCCGCAGCAAGCTGCGGTGGGGTGCTCGTTCAAAACCGCGTTTAATCGTATCGGATCGCATCAGACTTTCCTTACTGGCTCTCTATTACCATAGACAAAAGAACCTCCCAGGTGTTCCTGGGAGGTTCTGGTTTCGTTCTACGCTATCTATCTCAGCACACTGCTATCGAAAGGCTCCCAGGATCGTATGGCTCCTACCAATAAGAAGGAGTACTACTACTACTACTAGGATTACCTGAATCGACAGAACGTTTTTCGCTGGAAACATCGTACAACTCTTTCTGTATATGCTGTCCAATATCTTACCACAATCGGGTGATACTTGTCAAGACCGAACATTGCGCAATTTGGCACAAACCTATTGACGAATTGTTGACTTTTTGCTATACTTAACATATATGACACAAATTCCAATGAAACGTCACACAGAAAGGGAAAAAACATGCGTTTAGCAGAGTGGCTGCGTTATAGCTTACTGGCAGTGTTGATGCTCGCATTGCTAGCAGGTTGCGCTCAACCAGGCGCACGCAGAAGCGATGAAAGCACCGGAGCAACAGAACCAACCGCCGCAGCGGAGGAAGAACCCGCCGCCGCCGAACCAACCGAAATGACCGAGGAAGCAGCAACAGAAGCACCCGCCGCAGCCGAGGAAGAAGAACCCGCGAGCAGCGAGAGTGGTACATTGGCCGGCGATGCCGCCGCTGGCGAAGTCATCTTTAAGAAACAGGAACTGAGCGCCAATGGTGAGACCGCCGCTGGCTGCATTACCTGCCATACCGTGGGTGTTGGTGAGCCAGACCTGTTAGGGCCAAATCAGAGCGATATTGCCCTGCGAGCCGAGGAGAATGACCAGGGTCAGACCCCTGAAGAATATCTGCGCACCGCTATTCTGATGCCCGATGAATACGTGGTTGAGGGTTGGCCTCCTGGCACCATGCCGCAAAACTTTGGCGATATTCTTTCCGATGAAGAAATTGATCAGTTGATTGCGTATCTGCAAACATTGGATCAAGAATAACGCCTGAGACCAGTTGACGCAGAGAACCGAGACAGATGCATGGTACCCGGATTGGCAGGCACCATGCGTCTGTTTTTTGCTGCGTTGGAGCAAGATTGGCCAGAACCGTAAGCAGTACGGCGCTGTCTGTGGTATGATGATAACAATGGAATAAAAAAGTGTAGTGTAAGGAAATGATATACTCATGGAGTCTCAGGAGTTCGCTCAACGTGGTGAGCAGGTACGGCGCATTGCTGCCAACGTCATGGATATTACCGATATATCAGACGCCCCTCAACATCGTGCGGGAGCACTACGGTTGCGTGGTTATTTGCAACGCGATCCCGAGACGGCCTATCACTATATTGAACCGCGCTTGAGCAATCTGGGGTATACCACACTGTTGCGTCAGGAGGACGATAAAGTATCGCTCATTGCGCTGCCTGGTCGTCTCGAAGCCGGTCAATCGAAACTCTGGTTGGCACTGCTGCTCTTTGCGTTGACCATCCTATCCACGATTTTTGTGGGCGGCAATGGTCTGGTGTTGGTAGCCCTGTGGCTACAGAGTGGGCAGTTTGTGCCCGAAGCCTTTCAGCTAGGGCTGGGCCTGGCCTTCAGTGCAGCTATTCTTTCGATTTTGCTGGCGCATGAGCTGGGCCATTTTCTGATGGCTCGGCATTTACGGGTTGCGGTCAGTTATCCCTTTTTTATTCCGATGCCGATCAGCCCGCTTGGCACTATGGGCGCCGTGATTGCGATGAAAGCACCACCACCGGATCGCCGTGCGCTCCTATCGATTGCCATTGCCGGGCCGCTGGCCGGGCTGGCAGTGGCTATTCCGGTGCTGGTCCTGGGCCTTTCGCTCTCCGAAGTCCAGTCGCCCCCGCCCAACCAGACGCTGCTGCTCGAAGGCAACTCGCTGCTCTATGCAGCGATAAAGGTAGCCGTGTTTGGGCGCTTTTTACCCGATGGCGGCCTCGATGTTATGCTGCATCCCGTGGCCTTTGCGGGCTGGGTTGGTCTGCTGGTCACCGGGCTGAACCTGATACCAGCCGGGCAGCTTGATGGCGGGCATATTTTGTATGCGCTGGTGGGTCCGCGCATTGCCAGTATCGTCACCTGGGTCATTGCCGTGGTGCTGCTCGGTCTGGGTCTGCTCTGGCCCGGCTGGTTCCTCTGGGCCGTGCTCATCCTGGTATTTGGCCAACGCCGCGCACCCCTGCTCAACGAACTGACACCATTAACCCAGCGCCAGCAACTGGTAGCCCTGCTTGGCCTGATTATTTTTGTGCTGGTCTTTACCCCCGCCCCCCTGACCATTGTGGAGCCGGGGCTTTAAAGAAAACCAAAAAGAAAGAAAGAAAGAGAAAACTCGCTACCGAGAGGAGGTTTTGACACGATGGAAGAAGATGTACGCCCGATACGGGTAGCCCATTATGGTCTTGGCGCAACTGGTAAAGAAATTGCCCGCCTGGTTCAGCAGACACCTGGGCTGACAATTGTTGGCGCGATTGATATGGATAAAGCCATTATTGGTCAAGATGTTGGCACATTGCTCGAGCTAGATCAGGAGCTTGGCGTGAAAGTGAGCAATGATGCAGCCCATGTGCTTGAAACCGGCTACCCCGATATTGTGGTGCTGGCAACCCGCTCGCTCCTGAATGATGCCTTTCCACAGATTGTGACCTGCTTACGTGCTCGCACCAATGTTGTCTCGACCTGTGAAGAGCTGGTCTACCCCTATGCCCAGCCACAGAATAAAGAACTGGCCGAACAGCTGAACACGCTGGCATTGCGCAGTGGCGTGACGTTGCTCGGGCTAGGCATTAACCCTGGTATGGTGATGGATTTGCTGCCCCTGGTGATGACCGGGCCGTGTACCTGTATTCGTCGCATAACCGTCTCGCGCCTGATCGATGCAACCATTCGCCGTTCGAGCTTGCAGCAACGCATTGGCGCTGGCTTGACTCCGTTGCAGTTTCGTGACCATATTAACGATCCTCGTATGCGCCATGTCGGTCTGCCTGAGTCGCTCCATATGATCGCTGGCGCCATTGGCTGGGAGGTTGAACGCATTGAGGAACAGATTGAGCCGGTGATCACCCATGATTGGGTGCAGGCTGGTCATATTGTCGTGGCGCCTGGCCAGGTTGCTGGCCTACGCCAGACCGCCGTCGGCTTTGTCGATAGTCACGACGCGATTGTGCTGGATTGGCAGACCAGTGTGGGCGCCCAGGAGACCTATGACTCGATCAAAATCGATGGCATTCCGCCGATCCAAGTGCATATTCCAGGTGGTTTGCACGGACAACAGGCCGCCGCTGCGCTCGTCCTTCACGCCATCAAACCGGTCATCGCCGCCCGCCCCGGACTGCTCACCGTGAATCAGATACCGCCAATCCACTATACGCTGCCCGCTCTGAGTGAATGCGGCTGGCGTAAGAGCTAGCGCAGGCCTTCACCCCCGGCCATGGGTTCAAATGGAGAGAGGTGTGTCTCTATGGTCGGTCTTCCTGGGTCCCTTGCGGCCCAGGGTTGGGGATGAGGGGTGGCACGGGCCGGAGCACGCAGTGGTCTTCTGCATAAGAGCGTAG
>JAAURD010000022.1 GCA_012034075.1 Chloroflexaceae bacterium
GCTGCTGGACTGCTTCTACATCAGCGACCTGCTGCACGGCGAGGGTCAGGCGATGCAGGGCCGCCGGTTGCTGCACGCGACGGATGTCGCGTATCAACGCAAGGGGCGCATTGGGAAAACGCAGCAGTACGGTGTCTTCCAGTATCTGGGCTAATTCCTGTTGCAGGCGCTGTTGCGCTTCCTGTTGTAGGCGCTGTTGCGCTTCCTGTTGCAGGCGTTGCTTTTCTTGCTGTTCTTGCTCAAGGCGCTGTTGTGCTTCGCGCTGCAGGCGCTTTCTTTCTCGCTCAAATTCGGTCTGTTGGGCTGCAAACTTCGCATCATAGGCTACGAGTGTGTCATGCAACAGATGTTGGAACAGTTGTGAATCTTTCAGCATCTCTTTTCCTCCCACGAGCTTCAAGAAATAGGGTAATGGGACAATGGGTTCGCTAAAGTTGCCGACAATGACCAGCAAATCGGCCTTTTGCGTGGGCGGTGCTTCATGCATAATGCGCACTACTGCGGCTTCTACTGTCGCGACACTGGCATTGTGCATCAGCGGACTCAGCACGGTCATCAGCAGCGATCCCGATTCCACCGCAGCTCTGGCGTCCTCTTCCCACAGCCGAATGACCCGAATAGTCCAGCGATATTGCTCCTGACCATCCAAGACGGCCGCAATGGTGTCGCCCACATCGTATTCGGGCGACAGATAGACGATGGTGCCCAGGATCGGTTCGTCCGGATTCTGCCGTCCTTCCCAGGCCATGTACAGCACCAGGCGCCAGAGAATGGCATTATCCAGGTAGCCCTGAAACTCCACAATATGCCGATATACCTGTCCCAGCGGCGTGCGCAAGCGCATGACCAGATCAAGGTAGGTGGTGACTACCATGGGCAAGGTCACACTCTCGGCAGAGATGACCGTGTCTGCGGGCATGCCCAGCCATGCGAGCAGTTCATCGGAACGCAGCAGGGCCAGGCATTTGAACGGGTTATCAGTTTTCATCCGTTTTCGTTTCCTGCACAGCTGCTTCCCGCAGCAGCTGCTGGACTGCTTCTACATCAGCGACCTGCTGCACGGCGAGGGTCAGGCGATGCAGGGCCGCCGGTTGCTGCACGCGACGGATGTCGCGTATCAACGCAAGGGGCGCATTGGGAAAACGCAGCAGCACGGTGTCTTCCAGTATCTGGGCTAATTCCTGTTGCAGGCGCTGTTGCGCTTCCTGTTGCAGGCGTTGCTTTTCTTGCTGTTCTTGCTCAAGGCGCTGTTGTGCTTCGCGTTGCAGGCGCTTTCTTTCTCGCTCAAATTCGGTCTGTTGCGCTGCAAACTTCGCATCATAGGCTACGAGTGTGTCATGCAACAGATGTTGGAACAGTTGTGAATCTTTCAGCATCTCTTTTCCTCCCACGAGCTTCAAAAAGGGAGTGATCTCCAACAAACACACAGCACAGGTATGCTACTTCTAGTATACCACAGAACCCACCACAACTAGTAGACAATCACCGGTGTACCGATAGGTGCCCACTCATACACGGTGCCGGCATCGTTGGGAGCGAGACCAACGCAGCCGTGGCTGAGGCGCTCGCCGGTGCCAAAGCGCTGATGCCAGTAGACACCGTGGATGGCGACATCATCTTGATAGTACATGACCCAAGGAACGCCAGGAATATCCCAGGTTTCGCCGCCCTGATTTCCGCGCATGTGCTGACTGGTCAGTTTATGATAGATGGCGTAACGACCTGGTGGCGTGTTAAACCCATCTTTGCCAGTGGAGACCGGCGCATCAAAAACGAGTTGATCGCCCTGATAGATTGCGAGCCACTGACGCCCCAGGCTCACTTCAATGCGGCGTGGACCGCTCATCGCTGGTGGGTTCATCAGCGCGGCATCAGGGGACTGCACCAGTGGCAGTTGGCCCTGTGCCCAGAGCATGTCTGTGCCGATATTCGCCCGCTGCACTGGCCATTCTGCACCGGGGCGGTAGATCAGTACCGTACGCTCAAATGCCTGGATCATGATCTGTTCGCCGGTACCATTGCCACTGATCAGCACGCTAAAGGCGTTGCCGAGTGGTAAACCAGCGGCGTGTAGCCAACCCGCTGGGAAGAGATGAGCACGGTTGATAAAATTCCAGAAGTACCAGGGGACGATATAGCCAGGGGTAATCCCAAGATTGGCATCGAACGGCACAAACACCCCGTCATCCAGAGCCATGGTGCCGCCAGTGAAGCCAACCGGAGGCGGCATTTGCTCATTCATGCGAGCCTGTAGAGATCCATATGTTACAGGTAAACCATCGATAGCCTGCTCTGGAGCGGATTGGATCAATTCAAGCGTCAATCGGCTATAGGCGACCTGCTGCAGTGGATCATCAGTCTGCCAGCGATGATCTTCCAGCCGTCCCTTTTCGAAGTATTGCATCGCTACACCGCCAACGTCTACGACCTCCGAGTTGATGGCGCCCAGCGTGCGTGGCCCATGATAGCGTGCGTAATAACTGGCAAATGGCTCCGTCACGGTGGCGGCAGCCTGAACCGGGGCGCTTGCCAGCAATGGTACCAGCACCACAGCGACGAACAACAAACAACAACCTATACTTCGGTGATACATTGCGCTGCTCCTCCTACGACTCTCTGTCCGGTGCATGTTCGTGGGCATGATAACTACTCCGTACTAACGGACTACTCTCTACATGGCGAAAGCCGCGTGCCAATCCCTCGCGGCGAAAGTGCTCAAACTCGGCCGGTGTGACATAGCGTTCAACCTTCCAGTGGCTGCTGCTGGGTGCCAGGTATTGCCCAATGGTGACCACGTTCACATCGCACTGTTGCAGATCATCCAACACGGCCAGGACTTCGTCGTTGGTTTCGCCGGCGCCAACCATGAGTCCGCTCTTGGTGGTCAGGTCGGGGCGAAACGCGCGTGCTCGTGTCAGCAACTCCAGGCTCTGGGCATAGGTGGCGCGGGGGCGAAAGCGCCGAAAGATGCGCGGCACGGTTTCAATGTTGTGGTTAAGTACATCTGGGCTGGCCTCCAGCACCAGGTTCAGCGCATCCCAGTTGCCATCAAAATCAGGGATCAGCACCTCAATCGTACAGTCGGGCACATAGTGACGAATACGGGCAATGCTGGCCGCAAAGATATGGGCCCCGCCATCCGGGAGATCATCGCGGTTGACGGAGGTGAGCACGGCATGGCGCAGTTTGAGATGGGCTACTGCCTGGGCAACATGCTCCGGCTCGTCTTCATCGAGCGGCGCGGGTTTGCCTTTGCCAATGGCGCAGTAGCGGCAGCCACGAGTACAGACATCACCCAACAGCAGGAACGTTGCAGTACGATGGTTCCAGCAATCGCCAATATTGGGGCAATGCGCTTCTTCACACACCGTATGCAGCTGCAAATCACGCATCAGGCTCCGTACATCTTCGTAGTTTGCGCCGGTAGGGGCCGGGGCTTTGAGCCATGCCGGCCGCCGTGGCCGAACCTTGACATTGGGCGCTACCGGCCCGGTCGGCGTGCTTACGTCGTTCAGTGGGATAAATTCAGGCATGAAGGATCACCTCTTTCAGCTACAACAGACTCGACGTTACTGGCTTCGGCTGGCGCAGCAACGATGGTTACATCAAAGACCTGGGCAAAGTTGGTCACCACGCGGTCGCTCACCTCGGCCATTGGCGGCGACCAACCGCGCAAAGCGGCGATGGAAGTGACCCCGCGATCGGCGATACCACATGGCACAATCTGGTTGAAACCGGCAAGGTCAGGGTTGATATTGAGCGCAAAACCATGGGCCGTAACGCCTGTGGCATTCAGCCGAATACCAATCGCGGCGATTTTAGCGGCGGTTGCACCAGTTTGTACCCAGACGCCAGTAAGGCCCTCGATACGCACAGCGGCAATGTCATAGGTTGCCAACGTGCGGATCAGCACCTCTTCGAGGCCACGCAGATAGCTGAGCAGGCCCCGACAGTAGCGCGAGAGCTTGAGAATGGGGTAGCCGACCAGTTGCCCAGGAGCATGATAGGTGACATCGCCCCCACGGTCGCTGGCGACCACAGCGACACCCCGTCGTGCCAGTTCATCTTCTGGCACAAGGAGGTGTTCGCGCTTTGCGGCACGGCCCAGCGTGATGGTGGGTGGATGTTCGAGCAGGAGCAGGCTATCGTTGGCGCGGGTATTGGCGCAAGCAGCGGCAAGGTGTCGTTGCCATTCCCATGCCTGTTGATAGGGCATACAGCCGCCATGCAAGCGTTGACAGATGCGGGTATTGCTGGTGCTGACCAATACCAAGTCTCCTGATCACCTATTGCTTTTTCCTGATGGTAGTATACCACAGGCGGCGAACGATGCACGGATTCGCAAGTGAGAATAGCCTGCCATCGAGGATCATAACACTTTTCAGCGCGTCGTTGCAGGCAGATCGCACGCATCGTCGTTTGTTGGTAGTGGGCTGTTTTTGCCGCCAGAGCCCAGCTTCCTGTGCTATGTATCAGTCTCTCCCGCGCTTTCCGTATGTTGTGGGGCTTCAGTACGCTGCCATTGAGCAACCGCCAGGGCTTCCATCACCTGGCGGCTCACGCGCATCTGGCGTGTTGGGTTGGGTTCGGCGGGGTCAATATAGGACAGGATGTTCCCTCCGCTCGACCATTCGTGAGAGACGCATACGTGCAGCCTGAATAGTGTGTTATGCCAGATCAGACAACAACACAATGACCCATCAACAAAGCCGTTTTTTGGTATACTAACAGAACATACAAGATACATCAGGGCAAAACAAACGCATGGCGACCGGTAGCAACGCAAAAGACTGCTATAATAGCACGCTGAAGGCAATCTCTCGCGGAACAGCGGTGATCTATGGCTGATGAAGAGCGAAGACTGGTTGAAGCTGGGCAGCGTGGTGATATAGAAGCATTCAATCAGCTTGTCGAAATGTATGAGCGGCGGGTCTATAATCTGTGCTATCGTATGCTTGGTGATGCCGACTCGGCAGCTGATGCAACACAGGATAGCTTTCTTTCGGCATTTCGTCATTTACAGCGGTTTCGCGGTGGCTCATTTCGTTCGTGGCTTTTGCGTATTGCTACCAACACCTGTTATGATGTCTTGCGTTCGCGCAAACGACGCCCAACCATATCGCTCGATGCTGCCCGTGAATCGGAAGATGGCATGATACCTTTCGACCCGCCCGATCCGGGTGAGTCGCCTGATGAATTTGCGCTACGTCGCGAACGCAGCAAAGTGTTGGAAGAGGCAATTGCCGCGCTGCCTGAAGATCAGCGCATTACGGTGATCCTGAGCGATGTTCAGGGGTTATCGTATAATGAGATTGCCGAGATTACTGGGAGCAACCTGGGCACGATTAAATCACGTCTGAGCCGTGCACGTGCGCGACTGCGTGATGTGTTGAAAGCCAGGGAACTTTTGCCCTCCAGGTACCGTCATACAGATGAATAATGCTGGAGTGGATAGTAGAAGACCATGACGATCAACCAACGACCACGACGAGATCAACAGGGCCAGGATCATCTTGAGCTCCTGTCAGCCTATCTCGATAGTGAAGTGTCCGCCGAGGAACAGAGCCGTGTCGAGTTGCGACTGCACAACGATACGACGCTGGTAGACGAATTTGAAGAATTACAATCAACGTGTGCCGCGCTGCGCGAACTGGCATGGGTGACACCACCACGTTCGTTTACGCTTGATGCGTCAACCGTGCGTTTACCGAAAACACGCAGTCTGCTCTGGATGCGTTTTGGTGGGGTGTTTGCGACGCTGCTGGTGGCTGCGACGTTTATGACCATGTTTTCGATGACTGATGGCACGAGCAATATCGCTTCTGCTACTCCCCAGACAGGCAATCCCAATACATTTCTGTCACCTGTCTCAGAAGTTGCACTACCACCAGTTGCTGCCGAAGAAGAAGAATCCGTTCCAATGGATGAAGCAGGATCAACATTCAGGGAATCCGGGGAAATCGGGGCAGTGGCATTCCCCACAGCGAGCATTGCTTCACCCGAACGCAAACCGCGTGATGAATCCGAGAGCATACCGTCACAACCATTGTCTCCGGCTACCGGACCAATCGGACAAGGCGCAGCATCTGGGAAAACAACCGCGCAGCCTGGCCGGCCCGGTGACCTGGCAGTCGTACCATCGCCCGGAACGGTAGCTGAAGCACCAGATGCGCAGGAACCAGCAGCAACTGGGCATGGGCCTGGTCAGAATGCCATACTTGGTTTCACCTTACTGATTGTCGGGTTGCTGATGACCATTGGTGGCCTGGGCTTGCTCTCATGGCTGTTTTTGGGGCATCCGGCCCGTTGATAGAACGAGCTTCCACGGGCAGACCAGCAGCGCGAGAACAGGAAAACGTCGCTATGGAGTGGGTGATTGGGGTAGACGTAGGCGGTACGCAGATACGGGCTATCCTCGCCGATAGGGCCGGCCAGATACAGTATCACACACGGGTTGCCACAGCGCCATCACGCGAACCGCGCCTGATGATTGAGCAAATACTCCACTGTGTCGCGCAGGTTCGCGCTCACCTCCCCGATTCGGCTAGCCCGATGGGCATTGGCATTGCTGCGCCGGGACCGCTTGATCCGTATGAGGGCGTGATCCTCGCTGCACCCAATATGCCCGGCTGGATCAATATCCCTTTGCGTGCAATCATTGCCGAACAGACCGGTCTGACCGTAGTGTTGGGCAATGATGCCAATGCCGCCGCCCTGGGTGAGTGGCATTTTGGCGGTGGCGTAGGCAAAACACACCTGGTCTATATTACCGTCAGCACAGGCATTGGTGCCGGGGTGATCGTCGATGGCCGGCTCTTGCTCGGTCGTCTTGGTGCTGCCGGTGAACTGGGGCATGTCATTATCAGTCTGGAACAACGCCAGGTGTGGGAACAACTGGCTTCGGGCACAGCCCTGGGCGCGGCTGCCGCCAGGGTGATGGCAGATACGCCCGAATCGCTGCTGCATCAATATGCCACCCCGCAAACCGTCACTGCGGCGCATGTGGCAATGAGCGCGGCCCAGGGTGACCCGCTGTGCAGCCAGTTGATGCAGCGGCAAGCAGAACTCCTTGGTATCGGTCTGGTCAATGCCTTGCATCTGTTCAGTCCCGAACGTATTCTGCTGGGCGGCAGCGTCATCACCGCCAATCCGTTTTTGCTGACAACCGCGCGGCAAGTAGCCCATGAACTGGTGCTGGCTGATTTTTATCGCGATGTCCCCATTGAGGTGGCGCAACTGGGCGAACATGCCGGCGTGCTAGGCGCTGTTGCATTGTTCTGGTATCAACACAAGGGGCAGGCTTAATGGTATCGTCAGAAACGATTCGCCCCCAGCAAAAGACGGTGCGGCTGGCATGGGCGATCATGCTAGTCACCTTTAGCATCTTCTGTGGGCTGGTAACAGCATCGGTGCTGGCATTCTGGTATTATCAGAGTTCTGCCATGACCCCCGGTGGCAGTACATTGATTGTACGTGCTCCCGTTGAGTGGATTACAGTGCGGCGTGCCAATCGTACCACTTTTGAGCGGGCCGATGATCAACAGATCATCGAACAGGGCGACCGTGTGCGCATTGCCAGTTCAGCGGGCTATGGTCAGGCAGCCACCATCCGTGTGCTAGAGCAGCATACACTCGACCTGTGGGCCAGGGCGGATCTGGTCTTTGAGCAGGTGCAGACCAGTACCTGGAACAAGCGTGCGCTCGTCATGGTAATCCAGCAGAACGATGGCTATGTGCGGTATGACCTGGCCGAGAACGATCAGTATGAGCAGATGCGCTTTATCGTGCGGCTCAACAATGCCGAGATCGAGTTGATGCCGGGTGGCAGTTACAGCATTGGTATGATGCCCACCGACCGGCGCGTGCTGTTTGTGGGCAATAAAGTGGCTTTGTCTACGCCCATGTTCGGTGATGTGGCCGTGCGTTCCACGGGTCAGGCGCGGATTCGGCGTTTTGGCAAGGAAGTCATCGTTGGCCCCGGTCAGCGGGTGGTGCTTGACCCATCCGGCCAGCCCGGCCAACCCCAGGAGGCAGTTTGGGAGCTGATTCGCGATGGTGTATTTCGTGACTATAGCGAAATAGAGTATAACAATACGACCATTACGGACCAGGCAGCACTGCCACGAGCCCGCAGTTGGAAAGTCTTCAGTGGTTTTGCCAGTGTGCTGCCCGATGACACATCAGCCTCCGGGTTCTTTCGTCTGTCGCCAACCTATCCTGGCGTGTTGCTGCAACACCAGTGTAGCCTGCAAGAACCCTGTCGCTCTGCCTGGTTTTTGCGCCAGGGCGGTCAGACACGCCCCTTTATTACCGGCATTCGGCAGATGCTGGGCCCCGATCAGACGGGCATTGATATTTCTGAGTACCCTTCGCTCGTCTTTTCGATCTGGGTGCATATTGCGTATCAATCGATTGAATTGGCTGGTGAACGTGGTACCGAATGCCCAGTGATGATCCGTTTTCTGACCAAACAACATCACCCCACCGATGCCGAACAGGAACGGGTGATCTGTTTCTACACCAGTGCTGATCCCGCACAACAACCGGAGCAGTCACCTGGTGTGGTCTACTACCGCTTAAGCCCGTTGGATTGGCAACAGTTGCAGATTGAGCTGCGTGCCCCCTTCTGGCTGCCTGAAGCGCGGTACTTACGCAGCATTGAGATTTATGCTAATGGTCATGACTATGATGCCCAGGTCACAGGTATCTCGCTCATTGGTTCACAAGATGTTGCAGCACCAGGCAAATTGCCGCTGACGCAACGTTCAAGACGTTTGGCGCCGCCAGCCCCAACATTGATTGAGCCATTTCAGTATGAGCAGCGATAGTGTCGCAGTTTGCTGTTGCTAGACGGTTTGACGATGACAGACGTATTACCTGGCACGATCATTGATGATCCGTTTGCTTCGGAGATTATTGCAATACTGCGTGCTTTGCCGGCCTGGCGTAAGTTGGAGCTGGCACGTGATATGAACCGGATGGCTGATCATCTGGCACTCGCCGGCCTGACACGACGTTTGCCACGAGCGACAGAACATGAACTGGCATATGAACTGGCGATTCAGCGTTTGCCGCCGGAGCAGAAGCCACACGGTCGTGTATTGTTGAAAGGATGGACGCTCTTGTCCAGTCCTGTTGATCCACTGACTCTGGCTCTTCGGGTGGGAGCAACCCTTGACCGGCTGAGTATCCCGTATGCGGTAGCTGGTGCAGTCGCAGCCCCATGGTGCATGGTGAATATCGTCTCACGCGTGATCTTGATATCGTCATAGCGCTTTCTCTCTCCCATGTGCGCTTGCTGGTCGCTGCATTGCGCGACAGGTTTCTCTTTTTGCCGAGTGATATCACTGATGCTTTGAAGCGAACCGATGTAGCACAGATGGATCGCAAGCAACGTGCTGGTTTTTGCGCTTACGACATCAACACCGGTTTTCAACTGGATGTGTATCTCGCCAGTAAGCACCCGTTTGATCAACTTCAGCTGCAACGTGCGATGGTTATAGCTATTCCTGGTGCTGCTGGTGGCCGCTTACGCGTGTGTAGTAGCCGAAGAATACGATTCTTGCAAAGCTGGAATGGTACAGCATCACGCCTTCTGATCGCCAATGGCGTGATGTACAGGCGGTTATCCGCGTACAGGATGCCGCATTGGACGATGATGGGTTGCACCACTGGGCCAACCAACTGGTTCTCAGCACATTGCTCCAGCAGGCATTGAACGGTCAACCACCGCCGCCCGCCGACAGTATTTCGCAACAACGACCCCTTTTGTAGGGGCATTGCCGTTGCTTTTTGTTCATCTGCCACTGATGCTCCCCTACCGCCAGATAAAGGGCAGATAGATCGGATCAGGTGGATCGGTAAGCCGGAAGATCGAGACTGAACCCTGGTCCGGAGTCTCCGGGTTGATATCGTCAAACAGAGCGCCAGCCGCCATGACCATGGTATCCAGGGCAACCGAGGCGCCAAATTCGTCGGCTTCGGCACCATTGGTCGGCGCAAGACGGCTCATCTGGCCCCAGGCATCGGCCCCGCTCGTGTTGCGGTCAAAGAGATAGACGGCACCCTGGCGCTGGCGTTCACCAGGTGCGCCAACCGCAATGGTATTGCCATGGATCGCAACCGATGCACCAAATTCGGTACCAGCCACACCATGTGGATGAGATAGCGTTACCTGGCCCCAGGCATCGGCCCCACCGGCCTTGCGCTCGAAAACATAGGCTGCGCCCTGGCGAAACTGATACTGACTGGCACCTACCACAATCGTACCGTTATCGAGTGCAACCGAACGACCAAACCAGTCACCGGCGGCACCGTCGTTCGCCGTCAGCCGGGTTACCAATCCCCAGGCATTGGGGCCACCGGCGTTGCGTTCAAAGACCGACGCAGAACCCTGATCGACCTGATCACCAACATCAGCCCGAAAAGCGCCAACCACAATAGAGCGACCATCGGTAGCAACCGCCTGGCCGAAGCTATCATCGACATTGCTACTGCTGGCACTCAGCGTTTTGAGCAGTCCCCAGCCCGTATCACCGCCAATAGTGCGTTCAAAGGCCAGTACCCGGCCTCGATTGATATGATAACCGGGTACACCAACCACCACCAGCTGTTGCTTGATATCAACTGCTGCGCCCATGCGGTCGCCTGGTGCGCCGTTGGGACTCGTTAGTCGCGCAACTTGATGCCAGCCAACCGTTCCGGCCATGTTTCGTTCAAAAACATAGGCTGCACCCTGATCCTGCTGATAGCCGGAGGCACCTACCACAATGCGGTTGCCATCAAGTGCAACGGCTCTACCAAAGCGGTCTTCAGCCGCACCGTCGCTTGCGGTGAGCATGGCTGTCTGACCCCAGGCATCGGCCCCACCGGCATTGCGTTCAAAGATATAGGCTGCGCCTTGATTGACATTATCCTGGACATCTTGCCAGAAGGCCCCGACAACGAGCGTGGTATCATCCATGGCGATGGCATAGCCAAAGCCACTGGTAGCGGTGCTATCGCCGACAGAGATCTGAGGTTGCTGCTGCCAGAGCTCGACAGTTTGCACAAACGTATAGACACTGCCCTGGTTGGTTTGCTCAGCAACATCGGCTTGATAAGCCCCTACCGCAATCATGCCATTGTGTAGGTCTACCGCACGGCCAAAGCGGTCGCCCGCCCGTCCATCGGCGCCGGTGAGCTGAGCAATCTGGGCCCAGGTATCACGACCGCCCGCGTTGCGACGAAACAGCGCCACGGAACCTTGATCGTCTTGTCCACGGATGCGATCATGCTCACTCCCAACGATGACGGTATCGCCATCAACCGCTACCGCGCTACCGGCAGCATCACCAGCACGACCATTGCTGTTCGTGAGATGGGCCACCTGCTGCCAGGCATTGCCACCTCCAGTCGTGCGTTCAAAGAGATAGGCGCTGCCCTGGTCAACCTCAGGGCCAACATCATCGCGCCATGCGCCAACGACAATCAGGTTGGCATCGATATCAACCGTATACCCAAACCAATCATCGGCGGCCCCATCGGTCGCAGTAAGCAATGCCACCTGGCCCCAGGCATTCACACCGCCACTATGGCGTTCAAAGACATGCACAGCACCCTGATCGGGCTGACCATTGATATCTTGCCAGAAGGCCCCCACTCCACGGTATCGCCATCGATAGCTACGGCATACCCGGCCCGATTTTCGGTGGCCGGGCGGGCCGGCAAGAGACGGGCCACCTGCCCCCATGCATCGGCCCCACCGGCGTTGCGTTCAAAGATATACGCACTGCCCTGACCACTTGCGTTGCCCATATCGGATTCGGGCGCACCCACGACGACGGTATCGCCATCGATGGCTACAGCGCGACCAAAAGCGGTCACCATCAATGCCATCGAGAGCGACGAGACGGGCTACCTGGCCCCAGGCATCCGCCCCACCGGCGTTGCGTTCAAAGATATAGACGGCACCCTGATCGACGCGGCCGTCGATGTCGGTTTCGGGAGCACCAACGACCGCGATATCGCCATCCAGTGCGACCGCCCGCCCAAAACTCTCGCCAGGCCGGCCGGCATCAGCCGTCAACTTGACGACCTGCCCCCAGGTATCGGCACCGCCGTTATTGCGGGCGAAGATATAGGCAGCACCCTGGTTTTCATTATCATCGGTATCATCACCATCGGCCGGGGCGCCAACCAGCAGCGTATTGCCAGCAAGAGCGACGGTCAGGCCAAACTCATCATAGGCAGCACCATCATTCGAGGTAACTTGAGCAAGTTGGCTTAATGTCTGGTTCAGTCGTACTGGTCCGGTTGTTGGCGCATCAGGATGAACGGCTCGTTCTGGAAGTCGTTCATCAGCGGGCTGGTTTGTGACGGCTATGGATATAAACGTATCGCACAGGAGTGAGAGTATCAGTGTTAGACCTGTTATGAGCTGACCGCAGCGAATAAAGAAGCGATATGGACTGGTCAGACCTGTCATATTGTGTAGACCTCCATGGAAATCAGTCTCTCTGGTGGCGTACCGGGCCACCCCAATTTGCCGAGGCACGAACACTCGTGTGTGTTGTTTTGCCCTATGTATCGTAGCCGCAATCTGGGCAGATTTCAAGTTCTGTGAAGCAATGTTCACTTGAGACCAGTTGAGATGGGCGCTCCGTTGGACTCTACAAGAACAAACGTCTCTTAACGCTTTTTCAACCTTTCTTGTTTCTTCATCTTTTTGGGTTCAAGGTTGCCCTAATCGATTGCAGCACCGTTCGTGATTCGAACGTGCTGGTTTGCTACACGTGCGTGGCGGGCGCTATGAAGATCATATCGAGGTCACCAGCGTTATCGGAAAGTTTAACTTCTCTTTAACACACTCTTTACCTATATTTAACGTGTATCGCAAATAATAACACTGGTTGGTACACCCTGATAGTGGTAACCGCATATTGGCTCCTGACCGATCACGGCTCTTTCCCGCTGGTCGGAGCGCTGGTCTTGCCCATTGACGGTCTGGAATGTTGGCTTATTGGCCTGGTTGCAGCATCGTGTTGCATCTAGGGGTTTCTGTCTGACTGATCTTATTGAAGGAAGGAATCCGCATGCGTTTACGTCTGGTCTTTTATGTTTTACTGCTGGCACTCATTGCTGGTCAACTCAGCATATTGTCAGTGAGTATCATCCCCACAGAAGAAGTTGCGGCGCAGTCGCTCAAAGCAACCAAAGCCGTTACGGATGACCCACCGTATGTGCGGCCAATCGCCGCCGGTGTTTCGGTGCGACCGTTATTGACGGTTGGTGAAACGGTGCCCATGACCGGAAGCCCCAATGCCGACTATCGAATGATTGGCATTCCCGATGGGTTGGGCGCTTATAAGATGGATAATGGCAATGTTCGGTTGTTTATGAACCATGAACTGAACTTTGACGTTATCAGTGCCCCGTTTGTCGATACGCTCCCAACAACACGCACGGGTGCGCTCGTCTCAGAATTTGTGCTCAGTGGTCAACAGCCGATCAACGTCAAATCGGGTGACCTCGCGTTTGACACCGTGTTTGCCTGGGAAGGACCGGACACCGGCTTTGTGGACCGCACCCAGGAATGGCTCAATGGTGAAAACACCTTTGCCCGCTTCTGTTCGGGCTACATGGCTGGTCCGCATAGTGGTCTGGAAGAGTATATCTACCTAAACGGTGAAGAAACATCCGCTGCCTTTGGCACGTTTGATAGCCAGGGCGGTCAGGCCGTTGCGTTTGTGGATAATGCTGCCTGGCTGTTGCCCGAAATGGGCCGCTTTGCCAAAGAAAATATTGTCGTGGTCCCCGGCACCGGTCAACGCACCGTCGTCCTGGCCCTGGAAGATGGCCCCTCGAGCCTCGATAGTCAGCTGTATGTCTATATCGGCCAGAAGGACCCGAATGCAACCACAGCTGTCGAGCGAGCCGGTCTGGTAGGCGGTAAACTCTACTTCTTCCGCTCAACCGATCTCGCCAAAAATAGCGAATTGACCTTCCGCAAAGCCGATGGCACGCTGACGGGTGAATGGGTTGCCGTTGACAGTACCCTGGAAGACGGCGAAGAGGTCTGGAACCTGCTCGACGACACGTTGAACGAACGGGTGCAGGCAGCCAACCCCTTCAACGTTATCCGCGTAGAAGATGCTGCCTACGACCGCAATGAACCGGGCGTGGTCTACTTCACCACCACCGGCAGCGATTATGTTGACCCGATCACTGGCCGCATGCCCAACAACCTCGGGCGGTCAGCAAACTGACCTTTGATGCGGATGACCCGCTGGGTGGTGACGCCCCAACCCTGACGGTGTTGCTCGAAGGCGATGCCGGTGACCCCGTCGTCAACCCAGATAACATCGACGTGAATGCCCAGGGCCAGATGATGATCAACGAAGACCCCAATGGCGACCATCGTGGTGACTACCTGGCTGGTCGAGGCGATTCATCGATCTGGATGTACGATTTGAACACTGGTGCGCTGGTGCGTGTGGCCGAAATCGGTCAGAACGTGGTGCCCGAAGCGATGCGTGGCAGTTTTGGGAACTGGGAGACCAGTGGCATTATCGATACCGCCGATATCTATGGCCCTGGCACCTGGCTGTTTGATGTGCAGGCGCACTCCATCAGCAGCGAAGCAGCCTCGCAACTGCAAGGCTCAGCCGACGATCTGCAGGTGGTTGAAGGCGGTCAGCTGTTGCTGCTCGATACCACCCGCGTCTTCAGCTTTACCACCATCCACGATATCCAGGGCAGTGGCCTGACCTCACCGATGGAGGGCGAAACCGTAACGGATATTCCCGGGATTGTCACCGCGGTAGCCTCAAATGGCTTCTATATGCAGAACCCACCGCCTTTCTACGATAACGACGACCTCACCTCCGAAGGTATCTTTGTCTTTACCAGCGACGCACCAACCGTCGCAGTCGGCGATAGCGTCATGGTTGCTGGTAGCGTCAGCGAATTTACGCCTGGCGGTGCCGCGAGTGGAAACCTCTCAACCACCCAGATTAGCGCCGAAGCGGTCGAGATCAGCCTCGACAACTATGGTGCGCTCCCACCTGCCACCATCATTGGCCAGGGTGGCCGGATGCCACCAACCGAAGTCATAGCCGATAGTCGCGCCGCAGTGGGCGGCCTGCTCTTCTACGAAAGCATGGAAGCGATGCTGGTGCAGGTCAACGATGCCGTGGCCGTCAGCCCCACCAGCCGCTTTGGCGAGATCGCCGTGGTCGGCGACAATGGTGCCTTTGCCAGTGTGCGTTCGGCTCAGGGTGGTCTGGTTATTCGTTCCGACGACTTTAACCCTGAGCGCATTATCATTGATGATGGCCTGGTAAGCGACCCAACTGAAGTCAAAGTGGGTGACACCTTTACCGGCCCGATTGACGGCGTCTTGAGCTATAGCTTTGGCAACTTCAAGCTCTTGAACCTGGCGCCACTACCGGCCGTTACGCCGAGTGACGTGATGCCTGAACCGGCCCGCCAACCCTCATCCGATGAATTGATGGTTGCAACATTGAACGTCCTGAACCTTGATCCTGGCGATGGCCCTGAGCGGTTTGAGGTACTGGCAAGCCAGATCATCACCGATATGCGGTCGCCCGACATCATTGGCCTGCAAGAGGTGCAGGACAACACCGGTGAAGCCGATGATGGCGTGGTGGATGCCACCGATACCTTTACGACGTTGCTAACCACCATCCAGCAACTGGGCGGGCCTCGCTATGAGTATCGCCAGATCAACCCGGAAAACAACGTCGATGGCGGTGCCCCAGGTTCCAATATCCGTGTAGGCTTTCTCTACCGTCCCGCTCTTGTGCAGTTTATCGACCGCCCCGGCGGTGATGCCACAACTGCTGTCACCGTGACCGATACCATGTATGGCCCGGTGCTGTCGGCCAGCCCTGGTCGCATCGACCCGAATAATGCTGCCTGGTTGGAAAGCCGCAAGCCGATTGTCGGTGAGTTTGTCTTCCGCAATGAACGGATCTTTGTGATTGTCGCCCATTTCAACTCGAAGAGTGGTGATAACCCGCTCTTTGGCAGCAATCAGCCGCCGGTGCTGGGCAGCGAAGAGCAACGTATTCAGCAGGCCCGCACGGTCAATGGCTTTGTGCAGACCATTCTCAATCTGGATCCACAGGCCAACGTCATTATGCTGGGTGACCTCAACGATTTCGAGTTCAGCAGGCCATTACAAGAGCTCAAGGGTGGTATTCTCAACAACATCATGGATGATGTCATGCTGCCAGAGCGCTACACCTACATCTTTGATGGCAACTCACAGGTGCTCGATCATATTCTAGTGAGCAATAGCCTGTGGCCATGGGCTCATGGTTATCCATTGCATATCAATACCAACTATCCTGACAGTATGGCTGCCAGCGATCATGATCCAGTGGTCGCCTACATCCCATTTGGTCAACCGGACCTCAACCCATACCGCTTTGCCACCTTTAATGCATCGTTGAACCGGGGTGAAGAGGGCCAACTCGTCACTGATCTTGCCAACCCGAATGAACCACAGGCGCGAGCAATCGCTGAGATCATTCAGCGCTCCAATCCAGATGTGCTGCTCATCAACGAATTTGACTATGATGCCAATGGTGATGCTGCCCGTCTGTTCCAGGACAACTTCCTGTCGGTTAGTCAGGGTGGCGCACCACCGATTGAATATCCCTATGTCTTTGTCGCCGAATCCAATACGGGTATGCTCTCTGGTTCGATCTCAACAACGATGGCATTGTCGCGACCGAAGACGATATAGGCAGCTTCACCTATGCCAATGACTCGCTCGGCTTCGGGCAGTTCCCCGGCCAGTATGGCATGGTGCTCTACTCGCGCTACCCCATCGATACCGATAACATTCGTACCTTCCAGGCATTCTTGTGGAAGGATATGCCCGATGCATTGCTGCCATTCGATCCTGCCACCAATGAGCAGTGGTATTCGGAAGAAGAGCTTGCGGTCTTCCGTCTCTCATCCAAGAGCCACTGGGATGTACCGATCACCATCGACGGTCAAACGATCCATGCCCTGGTCAGTCACCCGACCCCGCCGGTCTTCGACGACCCACCGACTTTCCCAGAAGGGGTTGATTTTAATGGCAAGCGCAATCACGATGAGATACGCTTCTGGGCCGATTACATTACGCCCGGTGCTGGCGACTATATTTACGATGACAGCGAAGACGCTGCAAGTCCATCGGGTGGCCTGACCCCTGGGGCGAGCTTTGTGATAATGGGTGACCAGAACGCCGACCCATTCGATGGCGATAGCACCAACAACGCCATTCTGCAAATTCTGGATCAGCCCAATGTCAACACCAGCGTCACCCCATCAAGCAAGGGTGGCCCAGAACAGGCCATGCTGCAAGATGCGGCCAACGACACCCATGTTGGCGACCCGGCTTACGACACTGCCGACTTCTTTGATGGCGATGGCGGCTCCGGCAATCTGCGGGCCGACTATGTCTTGCCATCGATTGACCTGGAGATCATCGCCACCAGTGTCTTCTGGCCGCTCACCAGCAACCCGCTCTATCAGCTCGTCACCAATTCCGACCACCGTCTGGTCTGGGCCGATCTCAATGTTGACACGCGTTTGCCCAATGGCGTGGCCGTGGGTGATGTCACCAGTACCGCGGCCGTGCTGTGGGCACGCAGCAGCGCACCCGGCGAGCTTGTCTTTGAATGGAGCAGTGCCGGTGAAGGCACCACACGTGTGACCGCGAATGTTACCAATACGTTGGAACCCGTCAAAGTGCTGTTAGATGGTCTGACCCCCGATATCCTGTACAACTATGCGGTGACCGACGCGGCTGGCCTGTCGGGCCAGGGCAGCTTCCGCACATCCGCCCCACGTGATGCCACCACTGGCCTGAGCTTTGGTGTCACTGGCGACTGGCGCGGTGAATTGAGTCCCTATCCAGCGATAAAGAACGTTGCCGACCGCGCTCTCGATTTCTTTGTGCTCCATGGCGATACGATCTATGCCGACTACGCCTCACCCGCCGTCAACGTGCCACAGGCCGAGACGCTCGAAGACTATCGCTGGAAGTATGCCGAAGGCTATGGTACCCGCTTCGGCCAGAATGCCTGGGAAGCTATTCGCGCATCGGTGCCGATCCTTGCCACCATCGATGACCACGAAGTGACCAATGACTTTGCCGGCGGTGCTCCAGCCTCTTCCGACCTGCAGGGCCGCTTTGGTGATGGCGACGAGTTGATCAACGACACGCCGCTCTTCGATACCGGTCTGCAGGTATTCCAGGAGTACAACCCGATCCGCGATGAATGGTATCCGGGTCAGGATACCGCCGATGATCGCATGGCTGGCGAGCGCAAGCTCTACCGCTACAACACGTATGGCAGCGATGCCGCAGTGATGGTGCTGGACAATCGCTCCTTCCGTGATGCGCAATTGCCTGGTGTTACCAATCCCAGCGATATGAATCAGGTCAACGCGTTCTTGATCAATAGCTTCGATCCAAACCGCACCATGCTCGGCGAACTGCAAGTCGAAGACCTCAAGCGCGATTTGTTGGCCGCCCAGCATGCTGGCATCACCTGGAAGTTTGTGATGGTGCCAGAGCCGATTCAAAACCTCGGGCTGCTCGGTGCACCAGATCGCTTTGAAGGCTACGCCGCCGAGCGAACCGAAATCTTGCAGTACATCGACGATTACGGCATTGAAAACGTGGTATTTGTCGCCGCTGATATTCACGCCACGCTAGTCAACAACCTGACCTACCAGCAGGGCCCCGGCCAGCCACAGATCCCCACCAACGCTTTTGAGGTGACGACTGGCGCAGTGGCCTTTGAACGCCCGCTTGGCCCCGAAGCAGTTGATCTCGCCTTTCAGAGTGGGTTTATCTCCGAAGCAGTCAAACAGGCATATGAGAGCCAGCCCACACGTGAAGCACGCGATGCCTTCATCAAAACGCTCACCAACGAGCAATTGACTCCGCTGGGGTATGATCCCGTTGGCCTTGAAGGCTCACCCATTGATGCAACCCTGGTACAGGGCGATTATATCTCGGCCCACACCTATGGTTGGACCGAGTTTGACATTGACTCGCAAACTCAGGAACTCACGGTAACCACCTATGGCATCGACTACTACACCGAAAAAGAACTGCTGACCGACCCGCAAAGTGTCTGGCAGCGCACCCCTGAAGTGGTCAGTGAGTTTGTCGTAGCACCAACCAACCAGCAGAGCCTTACCCGCATCGGCAGCGAAGGCGGCCAGGCGGTGAGCGTTGACGGCAATGTCACCGTCAACATTCCGGCTGGACTGCTGAGTGATGACATTGATCTCGTGGTCCGTACCATTGGCAAACCAGCCGGTCAGGGTATCACCGATATTAACACCGGTACCCTGGGTGTAGACCAGCTGGGCTATTACTTCGATATCCTCGCCTTTGATAGCAATGGGCAGGAAGTCGAAATCAGTGATCTCTTCTCGGTAACGCTTGAACTCAATCCCTTTGCCGACATCATTGCCGAGAAGGGCTTGCAACCCGAGAACATGCGCATGCTCAACTGGGATGAAGCAAACAACACGTGGGTGTTTGCCACCGATGCACCACCGTGCCAGCTCAGCGGCGCACCAGATGGCTGTCGTGAAGAATACCTGGCGGCGACCAACCAGCTAGTGGTCTACCTCGATCATCTCACATCATTTGCACCCGTTGGCGAAACAAACCAGCTCCGTGGCAGCGTCGCGCTCCCACTCGTCTTTAACCGCTAGGAGTCAAAGCGTTGGCCCGCTTTCGCTAAGCGTTGAAGCGATCTAATACGAAATTCGGTTCATCTCAATGCACATAGGTGTAGCTTGTAGCCTGCTTTGTAGGGTCGCAACGCGCTGCGACCCTACAAAGCAGGCGCTCCAAGTTCGATCAAAGCGCATACCAGTGATTACCCGAATTTGGTATCACCTGTGCCATTGTGCGCTTGCCGCTCTCCACGCGGCAAGCTGATGGTAAACGTAGCGCCACAGCCCAACCCCGCCGAAGCCGCCGTCAGCGTCCCCCCATGCACTTCAACTAGCACGCGTGCGATTGCCAGGCCCAGCCCCGACGAGCCGGTATCGTGCTCCCGCGCACGGTCCACCCGATAGAAGCGCTCAAAAAGATACTGCAACTCCTCGGCTGCAATCCCAACCCCGCTATCTTGTATCGCCAGACAGACTACCTGCCCATCGCAACACGCCCGCAAGCCAACCCGACCACCGGCTGGCGTATGCCGCAACGCATTGCTCACCAGATTGCGCAATACCTGTAATAGCCGCTCCTCATCCACCCATACCATTGGCAGATCAGCCTCCGCGCTCGTTGTCAGCGTAATGTTCTGCTGCTCAGCCTCATGCGCATACGTCGTTGCAACCCGCTCCAGCAGCGCTGCCGGCGCTACCTCTGCGCGATGCAACAACAGCTCCCCCGCATCGGCCTGTGATAGCATCCGCAAATCTGCCACGAGATGCTGTAAATGCTCAATCTCAGCATACACCGTGGTCAAGCGCTCACGTGTCGGCGCCAGGTCGCCCCCAACCATCGCATCGACATACCCGCCGATCACCTGCAATGGCGTGCGCAGCTCATGGGCAATATCCGCCGTCATCTGTCGCCGCATATGCGTAGCCTGCGCCAGGTCCTGACTCATCTGATTAAACGTCCGTGCCAGTTCCCCCAGTT
Source organism: Chloroflexaceae bacterium (assembly GCA_012034075.1). Lineage (GTDB taxonomy): Bacteria > Chloroflexota > Chloroflexia > Chloroflexales > Chloroflexaceae > JAAURD01. The sequence continues at coordinate 20,681 of JAAURD010000022.1, forward strand.
CATCCCGCGAATGAATCGCCACCTGCTCACCCAGTTGCCCGTCACCCAATGCCCGCGCCCCCCGCATCAGCTCGCGAATGGGCCGCGTCAACGTGCGTGCAAACAGTGCACCCAGCACCAGCGCCACCAGCACCGCCCCGACCGTCGCTACCATCAGCGCCCACGTCGTCCGCTCCAGGTACAGCTCTTCCTCAACTCGTAGCTCAAATGGCTGATTATTGTCACGTGGCAGAATTAACGCCACGGTTGTACCCTCCACTTGCACCGGCGTACTCCGCGCAAGCACCGCATCAGGCACGTACATACCCGGGGATGTATGCTCATTTGGCACAATCACGCGACCATCCGGCGACACTACCCCTAGCGGACGTCGAAACGGTGGCTCCCGCACCCGGCTCGCCCCAGAACCATATACCTGTTCACTTGGCGCCTCTCCAGGTGGACCATGGGCATTCCGATCATTTCGATCATCCCGCCCCTCATCGCGGAAAAGCTCACGAATATAGCGATCAAACCCCGTGAGCGAGCCATACACGGTGTAATACGACTCGATCTCCGACTCCAGCCGCCCCAGCTCCTGCTCGGCAATCAGCGATTGAAACTCGTTCGTTCGGGTGACCCGCACCGTCACAAACACCAGCAGCGCCGTTACCAGCGCCACCAGCAAGAAGAAGAACGTCAACCGCAACGTCAAGGAGAAACGCATGGCGGCTCCTTCCGAAAGCAGTACCCCACCCCAAAGGCCGTGGTAATATAGTGCGGATGCTCTGGATCAGCTTCGACTTTCATCCGCAAATTGCGAACATGCACACTGATCGTTCGCGCTGTTCCCGTATATCCCTGATCGAGCAAACGCTCATACAACGTATCACGCGGCAACGTCTGGCCCGCTGCATCCATGAGCAACTCCAGCAACGTAAACTCGGTGGGCGTTAGCGTCACCGGCTCACCTCGCACCGTTACCGTGTGAGTGTTTTTGTTCAGGACAATCTCGCCAATGTGCAACACCCGATCCTGCTGCTTTCCCTGCACCCGCCGCAGCACCGCCTGAATCCGCGACAGCAATTCACGCATGCGAAACGGCTTGATAATGTAGTCATCTGCGCCCAGGTCAAGCCCACGAACCGCATCGTTTTCTTCATCTTTCGCTGTAATGATAATCACGGGTGTCTGGTAATCCACTCGATACGCCTCTAAAAAAGTATATCCATCCATTTTCGGCATCATAATATCCAGCAGAATGACATCTGGCCGCACCCGCCGCGCTAGCTCCAGCGCATCCTGCCCGTTGCCACTGGTCACCACGGTAAACCCCTGCTCAACCAGAAACTCCTCGAGCAACAAGCGCACATTGGCCCGGTCATCCACCACCAGAACCGTGGTCGTCGTTTCATGCACATCGATATCATTCAAAACAGCACCCATTCCTGCATTTATGCCAGCGTTGACCCATCGCAAACAAAACATCCCAGACTCCTACTGCATGATAACACACCACATACCCCCTACCCCACACAGCATACTCCGTGTCTCCGTGGTGCATTATCCCTTACGCTCAAACCGCTTTGCGCTTATGAAATGCCTTGCCCACCAGTACAACCCCCATCAGCACCGCTGTCATCAACAGCATATGCCGTGTCACTCCCGGCAGCGCATCTAGCAACGACCCACGCTCACCACGCTCACCACGCTCCATCCCCGCGTGATTATGGCCGCGCTCACCGCGCTCCCCCGAACGCCCATGCCCCGCTTCAGCGTGCCATGCTGGCGAATCGCCGTCAACGTCATCGGTCTCGCTTCGTTCATTATGGTGCTCACCTGATGGCACCCATGCCTGGGCCAGCGGCGTTAGGGAAAACGCATACAGCCCAGCCCCAATCAATCCCGCAACCAGCAGTATGACCATAATTCGTCGTATGATCTGTAACATCGTATTCCTTCCTTCTCCATGCAAAAAGACAACCAAAAGTGATATACCGCATACCAATCGATCACACCGTGCTGCTCGTGCCAGCTTGCTCTGTGGGCGCAGGCTGCCGCAACGAGCGCTGGAACGGCCGCCGCACCAGCGCCACAAACCACTTCCAATGGAGTGCCACATGCAACGCGACCAACCAGAACGTCATATCAGCGGCAAACCCGTGCAGCCAGTGCCAGAAGCCGCCACCTACCGCTGCAAGCCCAACCATCGGCAGCAGCACCTTGGATAGCATCAAACCACTGACGAGAATAGCGGTAAATGCCACAAACAGCAGTGCACCCAGCACATAGTTGAGCCGTGCCTGCGCCGATGTCTTGCCCAGAAAGCGCCGCGTTACCGCAACCAGCCAATCCCAGTGCAACAGCAGATGCACTACCAGGACACTGCCAATAACCACGCCCAGCCACTCATGGACCATCATGCCGGTTGCCCGTGGCTCATACAGGAGCAACAGCATCAGCAGCAAGGCGATATCCAGCACCAGGTTAATCCGCATCTTGCGTCCTGACGAACGTTTGTTTGCTCTACTTGTGGTTTTATTGATCATCATACTATTCCTCTCATAGCATTACCATGAAAACTCGTTGGGAAGTGATTGTGTGAACAATAGGCAGCCGTGTCGAACACAATCACCAGACCAATCGTAACATCCGCTTGTTTAGATTCGATTTAGAGCGGAGACGATTGCCTGAAGCCAGCCAGATTCATCTGTTGTATCAGGGTTGGTGCTCTTTTTGCCATCGCGGCTGTTTTCTAAACACCTTCTGAACAAGCGCTTGCTATACTGCTTGCCAATGAAGACAACAACACCCTGTTTTCATCGACCAGGTGCAATTGGAGTAACCTGGTAGGCAAATCAATAGAGAAGGAAGAATACAGTGCATAACAAACAATGGAATCTACTGGCCGGTATCGTTTTTGCCATATTGGCATTACTCGTTATCACAAATGAAACGTTTGCTCAGTTTCAAACGACGGAACCGAATGGACAAGTGGAACAGAATCAGACCTACCCGCCGCCCGACGACACCCCGCCCGATGGTCCCCGCGACGGCGGACGCCATGGCATGCTGGATGTGGTAGCGGAAACGCTGAATATGACCGTGGCAGACCTGGTTGCGGAACTGAACGACGAAACCAGCATCGCCGATGTGGCAACTGCGCACGGGGTGGCGGTGGAAACCGTGATTGATGCGGTCGTTGCCGATGCGCAAGAGCATCTGCAACAGCACGTCACTGATGGGAAGCTGACCCAGGAAGAAGCCGACGAGCGGCTGGCGCAAATCCGCGAAGAGGTGACCACGCGCATCAACGAGACCGGCACACCGTCAGCACCACGTGATCACGGCCCGCGCGATGGCGGCCGCCATGGCATGCTGGATGTGGTAGCGGAAGCGCTGAATATGACCATGGCAGACCTGGTTGCGGAACTGAACGACGAGACCAGCATCGCTGATGTGGCAACTGCACATGGCGTAGCGGTGGAAACCGTGATTGATGCAGTCGTTGCCGACGCGCAGGAGCATCTGCAACAGCACGTCACTGATGGGAAGCTGACCCAGGAGGAAGCCGACGAGCGGCTGGCGCAAATCCGCGAAGAGGTGACCACGCGCATCAACGAGGCCGGCACACCGTCAGCACCACGTGATCACGGCCCGCGCGATGGCGGCCGCCATGGCATGCTGGATGTGGTAGCGGAAACGCTGAATATGACCGTGGAAGACCTGGTTGCGGAACTGAACGACGAGACCAGCATCGCCGATGTAGCGACTGCACATGGCGTAGCGGTGGAAACCGTGATTGATGCAGTCGTTGCCGACGCTGAAGAGCATTTGCAGCAGCACGTTGATGACGGCCGTATCACGCAGGAACAGGCCGACGAGCGGCTGGCGCAAATCCGCGAAGAGGTGACCACGCGCATCAACGAGGCCGGCGCACCACTAGCACCACGCGATCACGGTCCACGCCCAACTGGACCACAGAATGAGAACAGCCCGATGCCTTTAAATGGCTAGTATCATTCATACATACACGGACGATCTCTCCTGAAGCGCAGCACAGCGCCTGACCATCGGCTGGTCAGGCGCTGTGCCTTGCAGCAGAGCAACAAGCTACGCAGCAAAGCGAGCCAGGCGCAACTGCTCAAGCCGCAGCACCTCTGGCAGAAGCGCCCGATAGATCCGGCAATTGGGCGAACATGCATCATAGCGCCCACTCGCCTCAAATGCTGCCAATGGGCAGCCACCGGCGCACCAGTAGCGCCACTCACACGCGGCACATTCCTCTTTTGTATCTACATCGGGATTTTTAAATGCAGCTGTCGTTGCACGTATCACCGCAATCGGGTCATTTGTTGCTATAGAAGCCAGCGGCTGCGTGACGAGCATTGGGCAGGCGGCAATATTGCCATGTGGATCAAATACAACATAATCGTGCCCAGCCACACAGGGATAATGGTGTTCCCCGGCCAAATGCGCATGATCAATTAGCGATCCGACCAGGCTCCTTTGGGGTAATCTGTTCTCAATGACACGATACGCCGCCCGCATGCCTGCAATAATCTGTGCTTCTTCCTGGTGGCTATCACGTTCTTGCTCGCTAGCATGCTTTGTCGATTGACCATATTTACGCGCAATATTCAGACTAAACGGCAGATCACGATCAAGGATCCAGGTAACCAGATCTGGTAATGCTGCTGCATTTTTATCCGTTACCGTCACCGATATATCCGGAGTTATGCCACATGCTATCGCTGTATCAACCCCTTGCAGCACATCATCGCACGAACCTCGCCCACTCACATACAACCGCTGCTGATCATGGGCCGCACCAACACCATCGAGCGAAATCATCAGCCGCAACCCCAGTTGCTGCATGGTCTGCGCCATGGCTTGCGTCAGCAGCGTGCCATTGCTCAACACCACGCCATCCAGCGCGATACCGTGGGTAGCCGCCGCGTCATGGGCATAGCGGTGCAAATCCACTACCAGTGGAAAGCGCAGTAATGTCTCACCACCGCTATATTTGAGCTTGACCCGTTGATACCTATGGATTTGCGCCGAACGAAACAGGGCATCAATCACTTGATACCCTGTTTCACGAGACATATCGAATGGCGCATGCGGGAGATAGCAGTACGCGCAACGCAAATTACAACGATCTGTGAGATGCAACCATGCCACCAGCGCCGCTGGTCCAAACATCGGCGCACAATCACACCGACTATTGCGTATATCCGTTGTCCGCTCCGTCGATTCCGTGCGATCCTGCGATACCCGCATCTCTTTTGTCATACCTCTTGCCCTTTTTGCTGCCACTCATCAAATATCAACAAAGCCTCAGGGTGTCTGTCTAATAATTCTGGTTGCTTTTGCCAGAACTCCATCAAATCCTTGCCCAGTTGAGTCATCATCTGCTGAACATCCTGACGTTCCATGAGCCGACTCTCAATAATACCAAGTTGAAGAGTGACCGTGAAAGGAGGATCAAGATACTTAGCAATCAGAGGTAACCCCTTTTGATACAGCTCCAATGCTTTATCATACTGCCCAGCTCCCAACGCTAGGTCGCCAATCGCACGTAATGCACCACCTTTGAGCGACACAATAAGCGAATCAGCAAAGCGTTCCCGGTATTGTTCATCAAACTGCTGCCATGTAGCAAATTGACGCTGTTCCCAGGCAAGATCGGCCAGCGCAAAAAAGCTCTGAAACTCATATTCTGTCTCATACATCTGCCGGCTTAACTCCAGTGCCTCATTGAATTTCTGGTAGGCTTGCTCGATCTTACCCTGTTTACGGAGGACTGTTCCTTCGCCATGTCTTATACGTGGACGTAAAATATTAGGTCCATTATCCCATGCATAGGCCAGATCTGCCTGAGCCTCTGCATACAGTTGTTGATCACAGAAAATAAGGGCGCGTTTACAGCGTACCCGTGCACTCCAATCTGAAAGTATTGCCTGATCTGCAATAGTCAAGGCACGCTCATACAGTTTCATCGCTCGATCTGGTTCATCGGACCACCAGTAGATTTCGCCCAGTGAACTGCATGTTGAGACAATACCCCCGCTCTTCTTGAGGCTTTCCCAGGACTTCAAGGCTTGCTGGCAGTGTTCAATAGCTAAGTTTCGTTCTCCCTTGAGTCCTTCGACATAGCCAATCTGATTCAATGCCTGTGCCATATCCGATCGGTTCCGCTGTTCTAAACTGAGCGCATATGCCTGTTTATAATCCTGTAGGGCATCGTCATAGCTCCCACGAGTACGGTAGGCCCAGCCTCGTATGTTATGCACTTCTGCGAGCTTATCTTGCAGCTGATGCTCTTCACCAATGGTAATCGCTTCGGTCAACCGCTCAACACCAGCATTGGGATCGCCCAGGTTTACTTCAGCAACCCCATATTCAATTTGCAATGCCATTTGCTGCCGGGGTGTCAGTTCGGCTGCATGCTGCTCAAGAAATGCGCTGACCCGATCTTTCACTTGCCGATGTTGCCCTCGGTCATACCGTTGTTGCACCAGCCGCAGAGTATAGTCATAGCGTTGAGAAAGATCAAAGTGCTTTTCATACTCGCCCACCTTGCCCAGCACCGACTCACGAAAATCAACACTGGATGCTTCATCAAAGAGACGACGAAAGCGGTCAATACCCTTCTGCAGATTGGCTTCCAGGATGAGTTCAAGTTGCCGTACTCGATCCACCCAGAGCGTGCGTTCCAGACCATCCTGCTCCAAAAACGCCTCAACATCGCGATCAGCCGATTTGTGCTTTTTCGCTGCTTTGAGTGCAGCAATCTTGGTTTCGGTGTCTTGCATCACGCGCTCAAGATAGCCTGCGCCGATTTGGCAGATAGCACGCCAGCGGTCTTTATCCGGATCGACCAGCGGCCAGGCATGCTTCTTAATCATCCGTCGCATCTCATCGTGCAAGCGTATCCGTCCATCGGGTAGCACTTTAATAAAGATAAACGTCTTGGCCCGTTCAAAGAGGTCTTCGGCCTTTTGCTGATCATCGGATTGCAGCACAATGTCCTGTATCATCTGGCTATCCATTGGTTCAACCAGTGCCAGTGCAAGGAATAACCAGTCGATATCGCGGCGTGTTTCGGTAATGGCTGCAACTAATTTAGCCTCAAATTCGTCCTGTCTTTGTGCTTGTTGTTCAGCTGAAAGGGCTTTGAGGTCATCCAATGATTCATCAATCAGCCAGGGTAGGGGTATATCTTCAGCTAACCACTGGGTTGCCAGATCAAGCAAAATCGGCTTGCCCTGGGCCAGAAAGAGGATTTTTCCACCAGTTCTGGATCAAACTGTGTGTGCAGCAGCTCTTTCTGCCGTTCAACATAGGCTACGCTGTCAGTGGATTGGAGTAATTGCAGTTCCAGATACTCTACAGGTTGGTTGACTCGTTGGCGCAATTGCTCGCTCAATTCTCCGGCATTGCGACCCGCGACAATAAAGCAGACATGCTGCAACTCCTGAAGCAGGTCGATCAGGCTCTGCCGAGTCTCGGGTTGTTGGATTGCATCAAGCGTATCGAAGCCAATCAGCAGCGGCTGTTGTTTTGCTACAGCATCAAAACACCCAACAAACGTGGTTTCTATCTGTTCACGTTGACGATTGAGCGCATCTGAACTATATCCACCCTGTTCTTCCATGCGTCGATAGTCCTGGAGCGCCGTGCGATAGGGTTCAAAGGACGCTAGACCAAGCTGGGTGGCAATGCGCCAGCGGATATTCTGGGGCACACGCAAATAAGCCTCATCAAAATCGAGGAGTTCGAGCAGACGCAGGTTTTTGGTTCCGGTCAAAGCACGTGACCTCCAACGTTGCCACAGCTCATGCAGCAGACGGGTTTTGCCAATCCCACCGGGACCACCAAGACAAATGGTACGCCAATTATGCCACTCGGCAACCCATCTGTCAATCTGATTAAGTTCCTCGCTGCGTCCAATAAAAGCACCTGGTTCTGGTGCTGCAGCGGGGACTTCCGGCGTTGTTGGTTGCTCCTGGTTCTGCGCTTCACCGTGTTGGTTCACAGCGTGCTGTGCTTGTGGCGCAGCGGGTGCTGGTGTTTCACTCATTGCTGTTTTCTCCTTCATATCTGCTGGATTGCAGCGTCTATCTGCGCCAGCATCTCTTGGCATGGGTGCTCGTTATACTGCGTATCGCGCAAAAAGAAATTGACATAAAAACAAAACTCCCAGTCCTCCGGTTCAGGCTCTTCGAGGCGGGCTTTGAGATTTGCCAGGTGATCACGGGCATCTGGCTTGGCCCGCAACATATTGAGTGAACGTTGCAACAGTCCCGTCTCACCAAAAAACGTCTTTCGCAGCGTCTCTCTGGCCACCTGATCCTGTGTGCTCTGGTAATAGAGCTGTTGCAATCGAGCATACATTGCCTCAATCAGCAGCAGTTCCGGACGCTGGGCCTGCTCATGCCTGGCATTATCCCAATAGATTGTCGCGGCCTGTTCACAGATGTGTAAAAAGCGGTCGGGTGCTTCAAAGCGTAACCGCACTGCCAGCAATGTCCGCACAATGCCATCCTGGAAAAAGCCATCTTTGTGGATTGCGAGATACGCATGGGTGAGATCGCGCTCCAGATCACCGTTATAGCTCAGTAATTTAGCATCGCACATCTGCTGTTGCAAGCGGTAGTTACAGCGTCGAAAGACACTTAGCACATCAAAGACGGGTTGTAGCTGTTCAGGAAGCGAATCGTGTACTTCATTGGCAATTGGCTTGATGACGGTCTGATAGTAATGCTCTTGTTGTGCCAGGGTAAAATGGGTTTCGGCGTTTTCGGTGAAGTTCATCCACAATAGGAGATAAGCCATACAGCGTGGATGTCCACCAGTGAGATGGAGCAGATGAGCCGAACGCAAATCTGCTTCTGGTGGTTTCAGCTCTGTGAGTACTGATCGCAAGGTCTCACATACATAACGAAATATAAAGGGCGTTAATGGTGGCACTGTAAAGGAGAGCGGACTGCTCTGGTCCTTCCGTCCCCAATAAATACCAATATAGCGCCCGGCCAGCCGTACACGCAGTTCTTTCGCCGGTTTGAGGCCATTCTGAAGCGGCACCAGAAACTCACGCTGAAATGGTTCAATATCATCAGGCGCCAGTCGTTCGGCATTATCAATCAGTAGCACCAGGCCATGCATAATATCTGCTTTTGCCTCGATGAATCCCGCAGTCCTTGACGCCAATCGTTCCATACTGTTTTCCTGATCACGATCAACCTTAAGACCGGCTTTTTCGGCAATGGTATATGCCAGTGACAGAGCACGACAATTACCTTTGGGAATCGTTATTGAGAGACAGTACCAATCATCGCCCTCCTGCTGCTGTACAATCTTATGCAACAACTCAGTTTTGCCATAGCCTGCCGGTGCATCAAAGACCAGATAGGGCGGTGCAAAGCGGTTACATGCGCGTTCCTGCTCGTCTTCGCGATTGACAAAGGTGATATCACCGAGAAAGGGGCAACCGGCCTGAATCTGCTGAATCGGCAGTGCCAGTGGGATAATCTCAACTCCTCTGGTGTGATGACGGTCTGTAATCATCCCGACAATCTGGGCCGAGCCTTCGATCACCACAGGCGCACCGCTCATACCCTGGCGTAACGCTTCCTCACCAATACCACCGGATAACAGCTGTAGACGTCTTGAACCATTTGCAATCACGGTTGAACCAAGGATATCACCCGTTGCAAAGAGGCCCTGCTGAAATGCATCGGCTGACCGAAACCCATAGGTGTAGAACGTATGCTGCTGACCATCCCATGCGACCCGTGGTAACACCAATGCACCTGGCGGCAACGCACGTGGTTCAATGCGTAACAGGGCCATATCGAGTTGCTCCGGGTTAGATGGAGTGAAGATACAGCGTGCAGGATAGCTTTCACCCTCAAAAGAGACCGTGATTGGCTTATCGGTCAGTCTACCCGTCTGTCCGTCTTTCACCACATGAAAGCAGGTAAGTACCTGGCCATCACGCGCTGTAAAAAAGCCTGTGCCCGCAATCTTTCCATCAACTTCGATCCGCACCACCGTCTTTGGTAAGCATTCTTCTGGTTGCATCACTTCCTGTCCTCTTCTAACTGGTGGTCTACGATGTTTCTTTATTCCACGTCAACGTTATCTGCAAACTTGCTTCGCTCCCACCGTTTACAATCCCCCAGCCAAATCCTGCATTCAAGCCCAGAGCAAAGGCTACGCTGGCCTGGTCGGCCTCTGTTTTTGCATGGTCTGGCGACATTGAGCAGCAATCATGCAAATCGTAACATCAAGTTTTTCCAAAGCCTCTGGCCCCAGTGCTTGGATGACCGTAGACAAGCGCTGGTCCGCATTGTTACCAAGGTCTTCAAACCCTGAAACTGCTGCCTGGTCTGAAGGAATACCCAGAGCTTCCAACTCGGCGGGGTCCACTGGTTCTTCGGGCATGGTTATGGCAATCGTAATGCCAGAGGTGCCCTCACCGGTGGGAATACGCAAGTACTGGTTTGCCATTGTACATCCTTTCTCTATGGGTGTTACCATCAGCATGGTTCACATATCCGTTATGGATGGAGTACGTAGATCTACGTACTTCACAAACGTGATGGAAATGCATATTGGTATAAGACTTCGTTGCAGTGTAGAGTGTTATAGATACTATAGCATAAAATAATTCCCACGTCTAGTCCCTTTTTTCATTGTTTGTATTTAGTAAAGATAGTTTTTTGTATCTTTAGTGTTGCTCTATCAGTCTCTGATCGCCGTTTTGCGGGCAGGGTCGCCGCACACTGCGACCCTACGGCGGTTCTGGTCACCGTTTCCCAACGAAATCTTGACCCGCATGGTATACTACTCAGTATGAGCATACACACCCGTTTTTTTTTCAGTGCGATTGGGTGTCGGCATCGCAGCATCTGGTCGAACGCACTTTCTGGAAGGAAGAACGTGAAATATCGTCGAACTGAACCGAGTCACTGCCAACCAGCCCCACCCCCGCTGCTGCACGGCTTGCTCGTGCTGCTGCTCATCGCTGACTGCGCGGCTGTGGCGGATCAGCCAGCGCCGCCGGAGCCACCCGCAGCGTCTGAGTCGACGGCAGCTACTGGCCTGGCCGATGTTATCTCGGTGGAGGTGAGCGGCGAGCCGAATGCATACCGCTTTGCCGTGGGCATTGCCAGTGCCGATAGCGGCTGCGAGCAGTATGCCAACTGGTGCCCAGTGCTTGGCAGCGATGGCCGTTTGCTCTACCGCCGCATATTGCTGCATAGCCATGTGACAGAGCAGCCGTTTGTGCGCTCTGGCGGCCCGGTGCACATTGCTGCCGATACGCTGGTCTGGGTGCGTGCGCACATGCACCCGCAGGGCCTCGGTGGGCAGGCTTTGCGGGGTTCTGTCGATACCGGGTTTGCGCCGGCGGAGTTGCCCGCTGATTTTGCTGCCGATGTGCTAGAGCAGCCACCAAAGCCGGATGATTGTGCTTTTTAAGCGAAAGAGAGAGGAACGATGAAACCAGAACCACCCGTTATCCGCCTGGTGCCGCACCTGCCCGATTTGATGCAGCCGGCCGATTATGCCAACGATAGCAGCAACAATGGCGAGCGCATTGTCAAATTCCGCATTCGGATGACCGCGGATGGCCTGGCAATCCTCGCCGATAGCCAGCACCCGGTGGCGTTGGAAGAGCTGCTGGCGAGCCTGGGTGTGGATTCGATTGAGCAGATGCTTTGTGGCTAACCCATGAGCGAACGCGCACTGGCATTCTTTCTGCATAGCCTGCTGCACGGCACGCCCCACGCCGCTGAGCCGCTGCTCGACCGCGCGACGCTGGAGGGCTTGCTGACCCGGCCGGCGCCGCTGTTGCAACCGCTGCTCACCAGCCATATCGAGCAGTTGCTGGCGCCGTTGCCGCAGAGCGACCGTGTGTATCCGTCTGCACTTTCCGCAGCGACGCTGTGGGTCGGTGCTGCGCTCAACAACCTGGTGTGGGCGCAGACGATGCCCGATGCGCAGCTGCTCGGCATGACTCTGCGCCTGAGCGAGGCCCTGCCGCCAGCGACCACTCCGGCCGATGCACTGGCCTATCAGAGCCTGCTGCGCTATGCCCACGCTATGTCGGTTGATGCCGACTGGCTGCCGGTGGTGCAAACGCTGCTCAAACGCAGCCCGCTCACCGCTGCCTGGTGGCCGCGCCTGCACCAGCCCGACACGTTCAACTGGGCTTTGCTGGTGGCGCTGGTGCAGCAGAAGCCGCTGGGCGCCCTGCTGCGTGATCGCTTCCTGGTGTTGCAGCCCACTGAAGCGCAGCTCAGCGATGACCAGATTGATCTGGATATGGCCCGCATCAATGCGGAGATTGGCCGCCTGCTGGTGGGCCTGCAGCACCACGGCGGCGAGTTGGTAGCGCCCTTTTTGCTGGCCTTCTACGAGGCCGATTGCGCCTTGCTGCAACGTCTCGACGGCGATCAACCGGTCTGGCCGGTCATCCAGCAGTTGGCCGCCGCCCGCCGCAGCGATGATGCGCTGGTGCGCCGTAATGCCAGCCGTGTGCTGGCACGCTACCGCGCCCTGGTTGCGCTGATGGCTGATGCTACGCGGGTTCAACCGTATACTCGGCTTGATGGGCGCTTTTTGCAACAGATAGCCGTGCTGGTGCCGGCCACCCGCTGGCAGTGGCAAGAACGTAGCGCCGCATAACCACAAGGAGAACCGATGGCCCGTCCCCATATTCCCCCATCCTACTATCTACGCCGCGCTGTGGCGTGTTATGAACACGCCGGCGAAGCGCATGCTGCTGCCGAAGTGCTGGCCGAGGGCGATCTGCCCGATATCACCGAGGCGGCCCGTCGGTTTGCCGCGCTGGGCGATCTGTCATCGGCGGGGGAAGCCTATCTGAAGGCGGGTCAGCCACGCCCGGCGCTTGATTGCTTTCGCCGTGCGCATATGGTCGAAGGTGAGCTGCGCTGTCTGCTGGCGTTGGAGGATAGCGCCCACGCCGGCGCATTGCTGCTTGAGATGCAGCGCCCGGCTGAGGCCATACCCCACCTGGAGCAGGCGTTGCAAGTGCTCTCCGATGCGGTGCCAGCTCTGCGTGCGCAGTTTCAGCTGGCCCAGGCGCTGGTGCTGACCGGCCAGCACGATGCCGCTAGCCAGCACTACCGCGATGCCCATCCGCGTTTGCTCAAGCTCCCAGCGACGGCTGCCAGTGCCCCGGCGTGGGTTGCGCTGGGCGATTGGGGCCTGGCTGCCCGCCGTCAGGACCGCATGCAAGAGGGCTACGCTGAGGCGCTGCGTCTGCTGGAAGCGGCCGATGAGCTGGACCGCTGGCACCAGGTGGCCCGCCGCTACCTCCAAGCTGCGCGAACCATGCACAACCGGCGGCTGGTGCAGCTGCTGGAGACGCGCATTGCGGCAATGCCACAGCCCCTGGTCTCGCGCCACGCTCGCAGCGGTTGATGGCTTGTTGTGGGTGTTGGCGGTATGCTACAATAGAAACCATGGCAAGCCCGCTGGTGGCCTCAGTATCACAAAATGAGCAGGATCAGTAATATGAGCACGCGACGTCAGCAAGCAGTGCCGCGCATTGAGGAACTGGTGGTCAAGCACTATCGTGTACTTCACCACATCGAGCTGAAAGCACTCACGCCCCTGACCATCTTTCTTGGTTCCAATGGCAGCGGCAAATCGACCATCTTTGATGTGTTTGCGTTTCTCTCAGAGTGCTTTTCCGATGGGCTGCGGCGTGCCTGGGATCGCCGTGGCCGGTTCAAAGAGTTGCGCACCAGGGGCAGCGAAGGCCCGATTGTCTTTGAGTTAAAATATCGCGAGAAGCGCATGCACCGCTGATGACCTACCCTTTACGCAACCGGTCCTGGCAACATTCGCATCCGATGGCACCCTCAAGCTCCTTGCCTACCTGACTATCCTCATATGACCCGGAGCCCCCGCAACTCATCGGCATTGAGGAACCCGAAAACCATCTGCATCCCCGCTTACTGCCCGAACTGGCCGAAGAGTGCCGTGCTGCTACCAACCAGACCCAGCTGATGGTCACCACCCACTCGCCGTTTTTTATCAATGGCCTGCGCCCAGCAGAAGTCCGTGTACTCTACCGTGATGCGCAGGGCTACACCCGCGTCCAATGCACCGCCGACATCCAGGGTATTCCCGAACACATGCGTGCAGGTGCCTTGCTCGGCGATCTTTGGGTCGAAGGGTTTTTTGGCGTCGAACAATAGCAAGCAGCAATCGAAAAGCAATGCAGCCCCCTATAACCAACACACCCAACCCCCCCATCGATCTCGCCAAAAACAGCACACACCACCTTGCCACAACATCTGCGTTTTATGCTACAATAGCCCCATCTGAGAGAATCCAGTCTATGCTGCTTGTTGGGTTGAACTGATGGCACACACCGATCCAACGCACCGGCTTGAGCAGCTCCTGTCAGCCCACGTGCGTCCATTGATTGCCGAATTTACTGCGTTGTGCGAGCGCTATACCAGCGGCGCATGCTCGGCTACCGAGCTACAAGCCCAGCTTGCCCGCCCCCATCTCGCTCCACTGATCCAGGCGTTGGAGCAGCTTTCGGCAGCCGACCAGGCTCAGCTTGGCCTGACCGTGAAACGCGCTGATACCGATGTTGAGCTGACCTTTGCTGGTCGCGATCAAGTGACGACCGGCCGCGATTATATGGCCGCCGCTCGCGATGTTATCCAGTTTCAGGTGGTACTGGCTGGGGCAGCCTCGTCTGTTCCCGCAAGCGCTGCTCCCCGTATGTTAACCAGCAACCATCTGTCCGCCGTCAAGACCTTGCTCGCGATATCCTCCTGGTCCTACCACACCGTGATGTCCTGCTATTGCCACTGCCGGCCCGTCAGCTGGCCCTCTGTAGCATTTGCCAGCAATCCACAGCAGGCCCTGGCAGATGTGCTGGGCGAACTCTGGCGCATGGGCAGTGGCACGACCGCGCCATTGCTCGCATTTGTTGAGTATCTGGCGCTGCAAGCAGACCTGCCGCATGAACAGCGCGAAGAGCTGCGCCTGTGGGTTGGGCAAACAGCGCAGGAGATTGGCTGGGATGATCAGACCTTGGATAGCCTGCGCGATACCGTCAGAACGCAGGCAAAGCCCCAATCGCCAAGCAATCCCCATTTGCTGGTCGCAATTATCCCATCACCATTGGATGAACGTCAGTTTCAAATCCGTTCGTGGCTCTGGACCGATGACTATCAGGTGATGCTCTCGTCCCCCGATCAGTTGTACCCTTTTACCGATGTTGAGCACATTGTCACTGATGCACTGACACAGCTTCTGTGTGATGTACGCGGATATGGTGTGTTGGATGATGATCTGATTATTGCGTTTATTCTGCCACGTTCGCTCTGGCACGATGGAATAGAGCAGTGGAAGGTCTATATGGAGCACTATACCATGAAACGAGCAATTGGTCGCAGTTACCCGGTAGTGCTGCGTTCACTTGAGCGCATTCAAAACCGGCGTCTGCGACCAGTGCGCTGGCCGCCGCGCACGGTAGCCTGGTTTCATCATGCGTCTCCCGCTGAGGATGACCTGGATGATGTCATTGACCAGTTGGAACAGATTTGCTGTTTAGCCCTGGCAGTTGCGCCCAGCAAGAAATCGAGTGATGCTGATCTGCTGGAATATGCTCTAGCTGCCGGTATCGGTGTAGCCCTCTGGCCGCGTGATACCATGCATCAGTCTGGCACGATCCAGCAGACCTGTGCAGCCAGGATTGAGCAGCATGTGGCCGAGTGTGATCTTCCCAAACAACTGCGCCAGTTGCGGGGGGTCAACGCAGCCGGCAAGGACATCTGGCGTCAGATGGCGGTGCTCTGGGATGACCCCACCCGCCAGCCTGATCTGAATCATACATGGCAAGCACCAAAGGAACAACCATGACAAAACCACAACAAACCGATAGTAGCACCCCACAGCGCTCCCCAGACTGGTGGATCTACCATGGCTATGGCACCGTCCAACGCCTGGAAAGCCCGCCGACCTTGCCGCCTGCGCCACCCTGGCGCCGCTTTCGTGGTAGCCTGCCTGAGCCAGCCCGTGTGCTACCTCCTGAAACCGATGAGCAACGCGGCGCTGGCTACCAGGCTAGCGATGAAGAGCGCGAACTGGTCAATATGGCGCTCTATTTGCGCCGCCCGCTGATGATCACCGGGCGACCTGGGAGTGGCAAATCGACGCTGGCCTATGCCATCGCCTACGAACTGCGGCTTGGCCCGGTGCTGCGCTGGTCCATCACCACCCGCTCAACCCTGGCCGAGGGCCTCTACCAATATGATGCCATCGGTCGCTTACAAGAGG
Source organism: Chloroflexaceae bacterium (assembly GCA_012034075.1). GTDB lineage: Bacteria > Chloroflexota > Chloroflexia > Chloroflexales > Chloroflexaceae > JAAURD01. Next base: position 37,001 of record JAAURD010000022.1, read on the forward strand.
CCTCGCTACCAGAGAGCAACGATGATATTGGCAACTATATTCGGCTCGGTCCGCTCGGCACCGCGCTGCTGCCATCAGCCCATCCACGTGTGTTGCTCATCGATGAAATTGATAAGAGCGATATCGATCTGCCCAATGATCTGCTCAATGTGTTTGAAGAGGGCGAGTTTCTCATCCCCGAACTGACACGGCTCTCCGAACAGCAACAGCAGGTCCTGGTCTACCCCGCCGATGGCGATGAGCGTGTACCAATTGAGCGCGGCCATGTGCTTTGCCATGAGTTTCCGCTGGTGGTGATGACCAGCAATGGCGAGCGTGACTTTCCGCCGGCCTTTTTGCGCCGCTGTTTGCGCCATACCATTCAGCAGCCGGATAAAGCCAAGCTCGCCCGTATTGTTGACGCCCGCCTGAATACCGGGGATGGTCTTGATGAAGCCCAGCAGGCGACGATCCGACAGCTGATCGAGCGCTTTCATACCCGACGCGAGAAACACGATCGGCAGGAGTTAGCCACCGATCAGTTGCTCAATGCGGTGCATCTACTGCTGCAAGGTGTTAATCCCTTGGAGTATAAACAACTGCTCGATATTGTGTTTAAGCCACTGGACAACATGGATCAGACCTGATGCAAGCACTGCTGGAACTGCTCAACGACCGCCGGCTACTGGAACTGCTCAACGACCGCCGGCTGCAACTCGATAGTGATGACCTGGCCGATGTGCTCTGGCTGGCCTTACAGCTTGAGCGCCAGGCAGCACCGCCGCCCAGCGCTGACGCTACCGGCCAGCACCGCGCCCGCACCAGCACCTGACGCCAAACTCTCCCCAACAAAGCACATCGCTACCAGCACCGGAAACACCGCCACCACCGACCAGTCCGCTCTATCAATTCACTCCAACGCCAGCCGAACCAGCAG
>JAAURD010000241.1 GCA_012034075.1 Chloroflexaceae bacterium
AGGGCCGGGTCGATCTGGGCTAGCTCCGCTGGCAGCGCTGGTTGGGCACGCTCGGCAAACGCGGCGGCAATGCCGATGTTGCGGCAGCGGCGCAGCAGCGTGCGGTGTTGCTGGAACATGCGAATAGCGTTTTCATCGTTCAGTTGCTGGGCCATTTGTAGCATCTGGTCGAGCAGCTGTTGGGCTTCGTCGGTGAGCAGTTCGGGGTGCTGCTGCAGGTAGCGCTCGCTTTCGTCCCAGTTGGGGGTTGCAATCCATTGCTGGATGGTTATTGCCAGGGCGGCCTGGGGGTTGGATTGGCTGGCGTGCTGGGCACGCTCGGCAGTGGCCTGGGGGTTGGGTTGGCTGGCGTGCTGGGCGCGTTTAGCAAACGCGGCCGCAATGCCAATTTTACGGCAGCGGCGCAAGAGGGTGCGGTGTTGTTGGAGTTTGCGGGTATCGGCATCGCTCTGGTACTGTTGGAGCATGTGGGTCAGGACGCGATCGGCTTCGTCGGTGAGCAGCAGGGCGTGCTGGGTTTCGACGATGCGCTGCTTTTCGTCCCAGTTGCCGGTGTTGAGCAAGGCGAGTACGGCATCTCTGTGTTGTTGTTCCAATCCATCCATTGTTGTTTCTCCGCTGATATGGTTATGGTATGCTCGCTCCTATGGGTATTATACACGGAACAATGGGGAATGGAAAATAGGGAATGGACAATGGGGAATTGATGTTTCCTTTCTCTTTGCGGGCACCGGCCCCTCGGCCGTAGGCCCTCACCCCCGGCCCCTCTCCCAGGTGGGGAGAGGGGTGTTTGTGGGCGCTTCGGCCTCCATTCTTCCCGTGTAGGGAGGAAGGGTTCGGGGTTGAGGTCAGCAGGTGCAGTGCGCTTGCGCCCGTGCAGAAGGGGTGTTTGTGGGCGCTTCGGCCGCCGTTCTCCCCGTGTGGGAGAAGGGCTGGGGTTGAGGGGCTGCGGGGTTATTTACCCTGTAGAGGCGGAGCGTTCTGCACCCCTACGGTTCAGGTATGTGGCAGCGGGTTCGGATATGGAGGGATCGCTCATCGTGTTTTCGTGGCGGCTGAGTGAACCGACTCGTTCTGAAAGGCAGCTCTTGATATGGCGACCCGGGAGGGATTCGAACCCCCGACACCCAGTTCCGAAGACTGGTGCTCTAATCCACTGAGCTACCGGGCCGTGTGTACGTGATTGTACAATCTAGTGTAGCATATGGCATGCAGTTTTGCAAGATCGGATCGCATACAAAATGCGCCGTTCAGGGCAAGGCTGCAATGTCTTCGGCATGGTTATCGGCATAAAAGATGTACATCTGCTGGGTTCCGGCACGGTAGATCAGCGTGGCTTGCTGGAAGCCTTGCCAGGCGCCGTGGTCGCTCTGTTCGGGGGCGACGGCCCAGCCCAGGGTATCACGAATGGTCGGGTTGGTGTACCAGATTTCACGGAAGTGCTCACCCGGTTCGTACAGCCCCTGAGGTGGGCGCTTGTTGACCGGTTCGGTGCCGGTGCGGGCGGTGGCCAGTTGCCAGACCAGATCGTTGCGGTCGGTATCAAAAAAGATGGCGTAGGTCTGGCTAAAGGCATGGCGCACGGGGTCTTCAACCCAGAGCATAGTGCCGCGTTCAAACGATTGGAGCACGAGTTGTGCATCGGGTGAACCACCAGTGAGAGCACAACCGATACGTTCGTAGGCGGCGGCAGCGGTGCCCAGCAAGGGTTCATAGGCGCGGCGACAGATGTTGAGTGGGAAGAGTTCGCGACCGAGCAGACCGAGGGATACTTCGTAGGGCGTACCAGCAAGTTCCACATGATGCTCCATACGGCGGCGCTCAAAATACTGAACTCGGCCCTTCCAGGAACCAATGGTCTCTTCAACGACCTCAGTCAGAGGTGAGCCTACCCGTTCGAGACCGCTATTGGCTCGCCAGTAGCCAAGAAATGGCTCGCACAAACTATGGCTGGTCTGCTCGAACCAGACGCAGCCGGGCGGGGCGCTTTCAACGGCCGGCCAGCGTTCCCAGGGTCGGTGCTGCACTTCGAGCAGACGCGCACCCAGCCGGCCGGCTTTGATGCCATCAGGGCCATGGTCTTCGAGACGGTCGCGCTCAAACCACTGGACAGGGCCACTCCAACCATCGATGGTGTCTTGCAACACATCACTGATGGGATACCCAAAGACATCGAGGCCACCCTGGCTGGTCCAGTAAGTCAGGATAACACCACGGATACAATACCCGGTCGTCTCAAAACAACGCTCCTGGGGTTCATGTGGCTGGGGAGGTTGTGCTGCCGCGGTCAGCATAAGAAGCAACAGGCTCATCACCGTGCCAGTTATGAGGAAACGTTGCATAGGTCGGACCTTTCTTGATCAATCAATGTGATGCTCTTTCATGGATGGGAAAACGACTGGTGTATTTTTACCATAGGCGAAGATGCGAGAGAGCCAGCAGGTGACCGGCTCTCCAGGACTGTTATCACAGGACAAAGGGCATTACCGCCGCACGGTTTCGGCACCCTGGTCATCGTCCTCGTCTTGTGCGCTCTCAGTTTCAAGCTCGCTTATGCTGCTACTGGTAGGCGAAGTTTGTGTTTCGGTTGCTGCTTCCGTGGCGGTTTCGGTTTCATCTTCGGCGCCATTGGTCATAGTCGATTCGGTTGCTGTCCCAGCAAGCCGGGATGGCTCATCGGTAGTGGGTTGTTCGGGTGCAAGGGGTGTTGCTGGCGCCGCCGGTTCAGAGACACGCACGGTGGGTGGGGTCATGGGCAAGGGCGGCGGCGGCCCTTTGCGCACTGTGGTTGGAATAGGCCGTGAACGTGGTTTGTGATCACCTGGGGTTGCAGCGGTGTTCGGTGCAGCCGGTTTGGCGACTGATGATGTGTTGCCAATCACTGGGGATTGCTGTACTTCTCGGTCGAGTTGTTGTTTCCAGCGCCATATTAGGAAGACAGCCGCACCAGCAGCGGTGAACCAGAATAGGGTCCGCAATTTCATAAGTTACGCCTCCTCTCGTAGTGAACGAAGTAACGTGAGATTTTCGGTATCTTCGGTCATTTTTTTGCCCTTGGGTGTTTCAATAATCATCGGGTGTTCGCGAAAGCGGGGATCATTGACGAGCAAACGAAAGGCTTCGATGCCCAGATGCCCCTGACCAATATGCTGATGCCGGTCGCGCCGGCTGCCCAGCTGATGCTGGGTATCGTTGAGATGAAAGACTTTGAGGTGCTCCAGACCGATAGTGCGATCAAAATCGGCGAAGGTCTGGGTGTATGCCTCGGCAGTACGAATATCATATCCGGCCGCAAAAATATGGCATGTATCGAGGCAGATACCAATGCGTTCGGCGTGCTGCACCCGTTCGCGAATCTGTGCGAGGTGTTCAAAACGCCAGCCCAGGACGGTGCCCTGACCCGCAGTCGTCTCGAGTAAGACCATGACGCTGTTGCCCACGCCTTCGTCAAACAGACGGTTGAGGGCTTCGGCCTGGCGCTTGATACCGGCGTCTTCGCCGCTGCCGGTGTGAGCGCCCGGATGGCTGACGACATAGGGTACTCCTAACAATGCACAGCGCTCCAGTTCACCGGCAAAGGCCGCCAGCGATTTTTCCCAGAGGTCTGGATCGGCCGTTGCCAGATTGATGAGATACGAATCATGGACAACGACTGGCTGTATCTGGGTACGTTGCTGCTCCTGAACATAGGTTTCAATCTCTTCGGCGGTATAGGCTTTCGGTTTCCACTGGCGTTCGTTTTTGGTGAAGATCTGCATGGTTTCGCAACCAACCTGTTCACCGCGACCAAACGCTCTGGCAATCCCTCCGGCAATCGACATGTGCGCCCCAAACGGCATCGGTTATCCTCAATATGTTCAACCTGACAGTATGATGATACGAATAAAGATGGTATACTGACGACTGTATTATAGCACAGGTCGTGGCTCTGCCTGGTTATAGTACATCGTTGCTGACATGTCAATCAGGGCCGTCTGCGAGCAAAGAGGTGAGATTTACCCGTGCTGGCGCTCTCCGGTGCCGAATACTATGTACTGCTGCTGATGGCAGTTACCCTCCTGCTGCTGATGAGTGGGCGTTTACCGCCTGATCTGGTGGCGATCCTGGTTTTGCTTTCGTTGAGCCTGCCGGGTATTATTACGACCGAGCAGGCCCTGTCTGGATTTGCGAGCCCGGCGGTGATTACGATTGCCGGGCTGTTTATTATCACCGTTGCGCTGGAACACACGGGCGTGGTAAGCTGGATTTCGGAGCATCTGGCGCAGCTCAGTGGCAACACCGAAAGCCGCATGATCAGTGTGTTTATGGTAGCCGGGGCCTTTTTATCGCTCTTTGTCAATAATATTGCGGCTGGTGCGGTGCTGCTCCCCGCTGCGGTGCGCGTTTCGACCCAGGCTGGTATTCGTCCTTCCAAAGTGCTGATACCGCTGGCCTATGGCACGCTGGTCGGCGGTATGGCAACGATCTTGACCACGGCGAATATTGTGATGAGTTCGATCTTAGAAGATCATGGCTATCATGCGCTGACGATGCTGGACTTTTTCCCCAGTGGCGGTGCGATGGTGGTCAGTAGTCTGCTCTTTATGGTCTTGCTAGGTCGCTATTTGCTCCCCGAACGCGATCCGCTCAGTGGTATCGATATGCGTGCTCAGTCGAGTGATTTGCCCGAAACCTATCAACTCGATGAACGGCTGTGGGAAGCGCACGTCTCTCCTACATCCATGCTTTCGGGTCAATCTCTGCGCGAGAGTCGCATTGGTGAGATGCTGGGGGTGACGGTGCTGGCGATTTTGCATGACCGTCATGTGAAACTGCATCCGGATCCACGTGAACCGATTTATACGTATGACACACTGATTCTGCTGGGACGTGAAGAACGCGTTTGTCAGATGGAATCAATGGGTCTCGTGATTCAGCGTGCGCGGAGCGATTATACCGAAGAATTGATGGATCCGGCGATGCCCCCCACCGAAATGATTATTGCGCCCCGTGCATCGGTGATTGGTCAAACCCTGAAAGAACTGCAATTCCGCTCGAAGTATGGCCTGACAGCCATAGCGCTCTGGCGAGGAACACGTAGTTATCGCACCGATGTTGGAATAATGCCGTTACAGGCCGGTGATGCACTCTTTGTGGTCGGACCGCTCGCACGAATCCAGATGCTTGCGCGTGAACCAGACTATATCTTTCCTCATGGTCCGCCTGCGCCAATGCCAGATACCCGCCGGGGCATCTGGGCGGCGCTGATTGCGGTGCTGGTGATTGGTCTAGCGGCATTCCATTGGATTGCGGCGCCAGAGGCGATGCTCGCCGGTGCGGTGGCGCTGGTGCTCACCGGGTGTATTCGCATTCCAGAGGTCTATCGGGCGATTGAATGGCGTATTCTGGTGTTGATTGCGGCTATGGTACCGCTGGGCATTGCGATGCAGACGACTGGCCTTGCTGCGCATATCGGTCAGGTTTTTACCACGCTGTTACTGCCTTTTGGGGCGCTGGCGCTGATCGCTGGTATGTATCTCTTTACGGTGCTCATTACGCAGGTTATTGGCGGCCAGGTTGCGGCGCTGGTGGTTGGGCCGCTGGCTATCACGGTTGCGCTGCAAGCGCAGGTCAACCCTACCGCGATGGCGGTGGCAGTCTCTATGGCCTGCTCGGTGTCGTTTCTGACGCCGATTGCGCATCCGGTGAATCTGCTGATGCTGACGCCCGGTGGCTATACGGCGCAGGATTTTTTGCGCATTGGTTCGGGTATGACAGTGGTCTGTTTTATCACGCTGCTGGTGGTGATGCCGCTGTTCTGGCAGCTGACGCTGCCGTAGGAGCGCGCATGTGGTGTGTATGTGCATGGCGATCGCACCTGGGTACCTCTCGCGCGGTGCAATGGAGGTGCGGCTTGCAGACGCACGGCGGTCGAGACGACCGCGCTCCTGTGGCAGCGGCAACCCTGAATCCCTTGTGGGACAAGGGCCGAAGATGAGGTGGGTAACCGCAGACACTACCCACCACGTAGGCGCGGCTTGCAGCCGCGCTCATCATCCAAGAGCACAGCGCCCCCTGGGTCCCTTGTGGAAGCATGGCTAGAGATGCGGGGTAGCCCCGCACGGACGCACGGACCCACGGACTTCTGCTCTCCATTCTCCATGCTTCTGTGGTATACTATGTACAATCTATGTCTATCATACAACCCACCTGTACCATCACCCCTGTATGTCCTTATATGACAGACAAGTGCATAACCCAACCTGTTCTTGGGTGCCCATCGTTCAAAGATTTGGAACATTCACGAGTTTACAAGGAAGTTTACAATGGATTTACAACGGTTTGTCTCTCGTCGGCTGCTCTCTCTCAGTGGCCTGTTATTCGCCTGTATCATCCTGCTCAGTGTGGCCCCGCTGGCCCAGGCCCAGCAAGTGCCCGATAGTTTCCCCTTCACCTACCAGGGTCAACTGCTCGATGGCGAGAACCCGCTCAACGACAGCTGTACCTTTACCGCCAGTCTCTGGGATGCCGCCACCGCTGGCAGCCAGCTGGCCGGACCGCTCACCCTCAGCGATGTGGCCGTCGTAGGCGGCTATGTCGCTCTGGAACTGGACTTTGGCCGCGATCCCTTCAGCGGCGACGCACGCTACCTGGAACTGAGCGTGCAGTGCAGCGACGATACCAGCGCCACCCTGCTG
>JAAURD010000023.1 GCA_012034075.1 Chloroflexaceae bacterium
GTGCGGCTGCAAGCCGCAGCTACGTCTGCGTGTAGAGCTTTGTTGTGCGGCTGCAAGCCGCAAGCCGCACCTACAGCTGAACGCATCAGATCAACGTGGTTGAAGGACGAGCGCAAAATGGTATCATGCATCGTCTAAATCTCTTGGGGAATCGTAAGGCACACGTCAGAGAGTCATCAATTCTAACTGACGCATGCCTTACTGGAGAATGAGAAAACACCATGAACACGTTTCTCACTGCTATTATACCAGTCTTTGTTGTGATTGCGATAGGGTTTGGGTTGCGATTCTACCACTTTCCCGGAGATGCTTTCTGGAACCTGGCAGCTCGTCTGACCTATGTTGTCTTTTTTCCGTCCCTGCTGATCAACCGCCTGGCCCATGCCGAACTTGGCAATATTGATGTGTTTACCCTGGCGCTGGCTTTGACCACCCCGATTATGATTGTCACGGTTGTGCTGATCAGTATCAAATCCTACATACCCCTGACCAACCCGGCCTATACCTCACTCTACCAGGGCAGCATTCGTTTTAATACCTACATCGGGCTGGCTTGCGTGGCAGCGGTTGCTCCCAACAAAGGTGTCGCACTGGCGGCTATTGCCCTGGCAATCCTCATACCGTTTATCAATGTGCTGAGTATCTCGTTTCTCACCTTCTATCTTGCGGATCAGGGCGTAAGTATCAAGCGGATTATACGTTCTATTGTGCGCAATCCACTGATCATTGCCTGCATGATTGGCATTGGACTTAACTTGACAGGCATTGGTCTGCCCTTTATTACGGGAGATATTCTCACTATCCTGAGTGATGCAGCGTTGCCGATTGGTTTGCTGACCGTCGGTGCTGGTCTCGATCTGCAATCGGTCAAGACATCCACCATGCCTGTCGTGTTGGCAACGGCGATCAAGTTGCTGGTGATGCCGTTGCTTGCCATTGCTATGTGCTCGCTGTTGCAACTAAGCGGTCTCGTAGCAACAGTGGTTATTCTCTTCTGTGCATTGCCGGGCGCACCATCTGCCTACATTCTGGCGCAAGAGCTTGGCGGTGATACCACCCTGATGGCAAGCATTGTTACGGTGCAAACGGCTCTGGCGCTGCTGACCATGCCGCTGGTAGCACTCTTCTGGTAATGGTAACGTTAGAGCACTGTCATACGAGCACTGATATCCGCTGGCTTTCCAAAATAGGGCGCGGATGTTACCAGCACATCAACACCGGTCGCCGCGTATGCTGCGATGCTGTCCCGTGTGATGCCGCCGGCTGCCGCAATCACGGTCTCTGGGGCAATCTCGCGTATTGCTTGCACCGCAGCCGTCATGCGCTCGACCGGCAGTTTATCGAATTGGAGATAACGCACACCTGCTTCAAGCATCAGCAATGCCTCTTCCAGCGTTTCGATTTCCACAACAACGCGCTTCTCACGGCAGGTGTGCTGGAGCGTTGACACATGGTCGAGCAAGCCGGCCATGCCCCCGGTAAACGCGCGGTGCTGCTCAAACACAAGGATAGTCTCTGATAACCCCAGACGATGGGGCAATGCACCACCGGCCTGCACTGCTTTGATCGAGAGCGCACGCGTACCGGGAAACATTTTGCGCGTTGTGACAACATTTACGGCCGGGTTTACCTGCTGTGCTGTTTGCACCATGGCATGCATACGGCCTGCAATGCCGCTGCTATATTCAAGCAGATTCACTGCAATCTTCCAGCCACGATGCAAGGCAGCGGCTGGGCCAGTGGCCTGCAGCACCACATGCCCCGGCGGCAGGCGGCTTCCGCTGGCAATCGTCTGCTCAACCACGGCGCCGCACTGGTGCAGCACCTGTGCGGCCTCTTCCGTTGCACAGATGACCGTATCGTGGCGTGTGGTAAACGTCATTCGCCCCAACCTGCTGCCAATGCCCAGAGCAGTCGTTGTCAGATCAAAATAGGGCACATCTTCTGCAATCAGTGCTGCTATCTCTGCATCATGCAGGCAGGAATATGGTACTGTATACATTGTTTATCGTTCCTCTCGCTGCTATCAGCTGTCCAAACGCCTACATACTGCCAATGCGCTGACGCATCAACCCTTTGACGACGGCTAGTACGCCAAATGAGACCACAAGCAGAAGAATAGAAAGCGTCAGGGCCGTGCCAAGTTCCAACTCAAAGCCGATATAGATGGCCAGTGGCATCGTTTGCGTGCGGCCGGGAAAGTTGCCCGCAAAAATAATCGTTGCGCCAAACTCACCCAGCGCCCGCGCCCAGGTCATAATGGCCCCACCAAACAGCGCCGGCCACGCCAGCGGCAGGGTAATATGCCAGAAGACAGTCCAATGTTTCGCGCCATCAATCTGCGCTGCTTCTTCGGCATCGCGCTCAATACGCGTGAAACCGGCCATCGCCGATTTCACAAAAAACGGTGCCGCCACAAACAGCTGGGCCAGCACCACCGCTGTCTGCGTAAACGCCAGTTCCAGACCCAGATCACTCAGATATTCACCCACAACACCACGCCGACCAAAGGCCATCAGCAAGGCGACACCTGCCACCGCTGGGGGCAACACCATGGGCAGGTCAATCAGCGTCTCAACGATCACCCGCCCGCGAAAGTCATGGCGTGCCAGGAAATACGCCAATGGTGTACCGAATAACACCGCCAGCAGTGTCGCAATGAGCGATGTGGTCAGGCTCAACATCACCGCTTCCAGGACCTGCGGTTGCAGCGCATTCGCCAGCAGCGTGCTCAACCCGGTGCGGATGAGCAAGGAAAACAGCGGCAGTGTCAGGAAGACGAGCAGCGGCAACGCCAACAGCGCCAACCCTATCCGATGCCAGTCGCGACGTTGGGAAAGCACCACGCGCCCAATAGGTCGAGTTTGAAGCGTCATGACATCCTCCGTTACTCTATCGGCAGAAAGCCGAAATCAGCCAGCGTGCGCTGCCCCTCTGCAGAGAGCACATAGCCAATAAACGCCTCGGCCAGGGCCGGTTGGGTGCTATCGCTCACCTGTGCGATTGGATACACCGCAATGGTGTTCAAATCATCCGGTATTGCTATCTGTTGCACCTGATTTACCACATTCGCTGTGATATCTGATGTATACACAATGCCCGCATCCGCTTCGCCCAGCACGACCTTGGTTAGTACCGCTTTGACCGTCTGTTCATAGGACACGACATTCTCCAGCACTGCATCACGATAGGTGCTGGAAAAATCAGTATGTGCGTTTGCTTTATCCAGATACTCCAGTGAATAGCCGCCAACTGGAACATCCGCAGATGCCAGCACCACTTTCAACCCTGGTTTTGCCAGGTCGGCGAGCGTTTCGACGTCACCAGGGTTATCGGCCGGGACAACCACGACGAGCTGATTTTGCCCAAAGTCTTGGGGTGCATCAGCTGTAACGCGTCCATCTTCCACCGCAACATCCATCTGTTGCTCATTGGCCGAGGCAAAGACATCGGCCGGGGCGCCCTGCGCCAGTTGCTGCGCCAGTTGCTGCGACCCGGCAAAGTTAAACACCACCTTTGTTCCTGGGTTGGCCGCTTCAAAATCTGCACCAATCTGGGTGAATGCTTCAGTCAGTGATGCAGCGGCAAACACGGTGAGTTCGCCGCTAGCTGGCTGCTCGCCTGCTGTTGAAGGTGGACTGGCTCCAGCCGGTCCTTGAGCTGATTGGCTGGTACAACCAGACAGGACCACCATAAACACCGCCACGATAACTACACGTAACCATCCTTGCATTTTGTCATCCTCCTATTCCTACAAATACAAACAGACTCTCTCCATGTCCAGAGCGGCACTGAGGAGAGCCTGTCGTTGGCTCAAACAAGCAATACATTGTCAGGCGTTGGTATAACGCGAATCAATCCATATGCTGGTCACCGTTGGTTCACTATCATCGGATAGAGAATGGGCGAAAGCACCTGATCGGCGGCGGCAACGCAATCGGATGCAAACACAATGCCCGCATCGGCCTCACCTGCAATCACACGATTGAGCACTGCCTGTGGTGTTTCTTCATAGCCAATCACATTTTGCAACACGGCCAGTTTCCCGGTGTTGCCCAGACAGCCCACCTGTTCCACTTGCGCTATCATCTCCAGGGCATAATGGCCCACCGCAGTCGAGTCAGAACCAAAGACCAGCCGTCGCCCCGGCTTTGCCAGATCGCATAGATTCCACAGGTGCGCCGGGTTATGGCGTGCTGTTACAACCGCCAGGCGGTTGCGGGCAAAAACATGGGCTGTGCCTGGCGCAATCCGCCCATGCCGTACCACCTGCTCAAGGGCCATACCATTGGCCGAGGCAAACACATCAGCACTGACGCCACTCAGCAACTGCCGTGCCAGGAAGTGCGAACCGGCAAAGGTAAAGCGGACCTGTACCCCAGGATATAACCCAGCAAAGGTGGTACCAAGCTCCCGAAACGCATCGGTGAGCGATGCGGCGGCAAAGACAGTGAGCACCTGTTCCGATCCCATCGGGCAATCCACCGGAGCGGCGGGCACAACACTCCCGGTCATCTTTGGTTCGGTTCCCAAAAACCCATGCGCAGACAAGACCTGCTGGCCGGCAGTTGAGCAAACATACGCCACAAACTGCTCTGCCAGCGCAGAACACGGGCTATCGGCGAGTGCAGCAATGGGGTACACAATAGGCGTATTCACAGACATCGGCAAGGTAAACGTATCGAGCCAGTCGAGCAACGTCCCCACCAGATGCTGGCGCCACTGCCATACCAGCCAGCGATAGGAATGGGGAGCTACCGCTTGCTGCCGTTGTTGTGCCTGTCCGCGAAACACCTGCAATGCCCGACGTTGCCGATCAATCAGGGCTACCACCGACTCGTGGCCGGCGAGTGACGCAAAATAGAGCCGCGCCAGCAGATCACGCTGGAGATGATCTTCTTCCACGGCCGTACTTTCCAGCCAATCGGCAAACGCCTGCTCTCCCGCAGCGGTGAGATGCAGCATCTTCCGCGGCGGGTAGTTGCCCGGCTGTTCCTGGGTAATGGTGAGATACCCGGCTTCGGCCAAGCGGTTGAGCATGGCATAAAACTGGCTCTGCTTCACCGACCAGATCTCTCCCAGCGCCTCTGGTGCAAAGAGCCGTTGATACAGCTCGTACCCATGCAACGGCTGTTCGTGGAGCAAGCCGAGCAGGGTCAGTTCAATCGTCAGTTCTGGTTGGCGCCGTGGACTCATCACCGCTATCCGATACAACAAACATAGTCACGCTGTGACTATTCATTTTCTGAATAGTCAGAGTATACCGTCTTTCGCATCACCTGTCAAATCACCGAACATTGGTTGGCAGTGGTATAATTTCAATAGAAACTATGGACACCTTACATCTGCTTGAACATCGTCGGCTAACGTTGCAGGCACAACTCGATGCCGCAACATCAAAAACAATGCGCAACCAGCTTGGTCAGTGTGCAACACCATCGCCATGGCAATCGCTCAAAAGCATTCTGGCTGAAACACTGATGCGTGAAGGTCGGGTCTACGGTGGGGGCCTCTACAAACTGGAGCCAGGCGAACTGGGCAACCTGCCCATGCCAGATTTGACTGAACACACCGGCACGATTCTGGCAGCATTGCCACAACAGCAACAACTTTTCTCATGAACGATACCGATGACAGCAGCGCCTATCAGCCAATAAAACGAGCTACCATAGGAAATCGCCTGGATACAGCAAATATGGATGATTACCCTATCAATTGATAGAATAACGAAAGTTTTCCACAGATGTTTACAACATGTGGATAATGATTAAAATACGTGATGCTGGAAGCGCATGAAACCGATATCTGCCAGTGATGGTATGGTATAATGTGATACAATGCACACACGTGCTGAGGTAATGATGAGCGAACAACGTCTGGTCAGTCCCGATTCTCACGATGATGATCATCAGGTCGAAAAGAGTCTGCGGCCCCGTTCACTCAATGAATTTATCGGCCAGCAACGCGTCATCGACCAGTTGCGCATTGCTATCACGGCGGCCCAACGACGCGAGGAACCCCTGGATCATACCCTGTTTTATGGGCCACCGGGCTTGGGTAAAACGTCGCTCGCTGGCGTGATAGCCAATGAAATGGGCGTGAATATGAAGATCACCAGCGGCCCGGCGGTCGAACGCGCGGGTGATCTGGCCGCCATTCTGACGAATTTGCAGCCCAATGATGTGCTGTTCATCGATGAAGTGCATCGCCTCAACCGCGCAATTGAAGAAGTGCTCTACCCAGCGATGGAAGATTTTGCACTGGACCTGATTGTGGGCAAAGGACCAGGAGCGCGAAACTTGCGGCTGACCCTGCCACGTTTTACGGTGATCGGTGCAACCACGCGGTTGGCGCTGCTCACTTCGCCTTTGCGTGACCGGTTTGGGGCCATTCATCGGCTGGAATTTTATACCGATGACGCCATGCAAGAAATTGTCAGCCGCTCCGCCGGGCTGCTCCAGGTCGCCATCACGCCGGAAGGTTCGCTCGAGATTGGGCGCCGCGCACGTGGCACCCCACGCATTGCCAACCGTCTGCTGCGGCGAGTACGCGACTATGCGCAGGTGATTGCCGATGGCACGATTACGCTTGAGGTGGCTCGCGCTGCACTAGCCATGCTCCAGATTGATGAACTGGGATTGGATGAAAACGACCGCCGCTTGCTGCATGCGATGATTCATCTCTTCGATGGTGGGCCGGTGGGCCTATCTACGCTGGCCGCTGCTCTCGCTGAAGAGGTCGATGCGATTGAAGACGTCTATGAGCCATTCCTGATTCAGGTTGGCTTTTTGCAGCGGACGCCGCGTGGACGGATAGCGAGCCGGCGGGCGTATGAGCATTTGGGGTTGCCCATTGCGGCTTCAGATGGCAGCGACTCCGGTAGTAGCGCCGAAGGCCAGCAGCACCGTCTGCTGTGATCCGAAGAACGAGGGCTGATATGGCTGTGCAAAAACCAAAAGCGCAGTGGTTTACCCGCTTGCACCTGGAAAACTGGCGCAACTTTACCCAGGTTGATGTCCATTTGCAACAACGGGTCTTTCTGATTGGCCCAAATGCCTCAGGCAAATCGAACTTCCTCGATGTCTTTCGCTTTTTGCACGATATTGTTGCGGTGGGTGGGGGCTTTCAAGAGGCAGTGCGGAAACGAAAGGGGTCTCCAGTCTCCGCGCACTCGCTGCCCGCAAAAATCCTGACATTGTGGTGCATGTACAGATTGGTCACGATGACCAACCGAATGCCTGGCAGTATGAAATCCATTTCGCTCAGGATCATCAGCGTCGTCCTATACTCCGCAAAGAACGTATCCAGAGACAGGGCGAACTGCTGCTGGATCGCCCAGATGCTCAGGATCATGACGATATTGAACGTCTCACCCAGACCTACCTTGAACAGGTCAATGTCAACAAAGAGTTTCGGGTGATTGCCGATTTCTTTGCGCAGATACGCTACCTGCATATTGTGCCTCAGCTGATCCGTGAACCAGATCGTTCAGTGGGGCGGGTCAATGATCCGTTTGGTGGTGATTTTCTGGAACAACTTGCGCGTACTTCCGAAAAAACGCGCACAGCCCGACTGAAACGGATACAGGAGGCCCTCCAGGTAGCGGTGCCGCAATTGAGGGAATTGACATTATGGCGCGATCCGCGAGGCACGCCGCATCTCCGTGGGCGCTATGAGCACTGGCGGGCGAAGGGGGCATGGCAAAATGAGGACCACTTTTTGGATGGGACGTTGCGGTTGATGGGCTTACTCTGGGCCATTCTGGAGGGTTCCGGATCGTTGTTGCTGGAAGAGCCGGAATGGGCACTGCACCCCGAAGTAATCCGCCATATTCCATCCATGTTTGCACGCATGCAGCGACGTGCAGGGCGACAGGTGCTGGTAAGCACCCACTCTGCTGATTTACTCAACGATGAAGGTATTGGCTTGGATGAGGTCTTTCTCTTGCAACCGGTCCAAGAGGGAACGGATGTGCGTTCTGTGGCCAATAACACGGGAGCACGCGACCTGGTGTTAAGTGGTGTGCCACTCGCTGATGTTGTGCTTTCGCGTACCCGACCGGCGCATGCTGAGCAACTTGCGCTCTTTGGGGATTAAACCACATCGGGAGCGATGCAGTGTGTCGCACCCCGCGCTCTACGCCTTCCGTTCCGACCGCTCTGTGCCTCCGTGGTGCGTCTCCATGCACCTCTTGCGCCTGTGCGTGATTCAGCGCAAGAAGACTTTCTTCTCTCCACTTGGAATACGAGTCTGATTTGAGTACTTGTGGTCGAAAGCAAACCTGCTTTTTCTCTCTGCTTGGATTTTGTTAGGGAACGATTATGCGCTCATTTCAAGTGTTGTTGCGAACCGATCCTCATGAAGCGCGGTCTACCAACACAGTGTAATATCATCGCAAGCTCGTTCATCGCTTCCTGGTACTGCTGCGGCATGCTCAAAAAGTTTGCGAGCGGCTCATAGTGTATTGGTAGTCGTCCCGACCGCATGCAGGTAGGGTGACTGCGCTCCCGGATGGCCACAACCTGGTCTGTAGGGGCGCAGCGTGTTGCGTCCCTACAGACCAAATAGAGGGCGAGCGTCCATATAAAATAGTATAAACATGCTAACCGTATGCAAGTGAGATGCTGGTGCTCCAATGTCGCTACCAGACCGATGCTCATCTTTTGTGGTTTTTCCATCATATCTGGATCGTTGCTGGTAGTGCCGCAGTGTTGTTATGCAGGCAGTGTGCTCTATTCGGTGGTGTTTTGTTGCAAAAAGCGCTGTACCTGGGTGCGAATATCGGCATGATGGCCGAGCAACAAATGCCCACCGGTCTCCAGCGGGAGGAATTGCGCATCAGGAATATGCGTTGCGGTGTATGTGCCAAAGCTGAATGGGTTGATCTGGTCATCCTGGGCATGGACGACGAACGTGGGCATGGTCAGCGTTTCCAGTTGGTAGCGTGCAGCGGGATCAATGGCACTCCCTTCGTTTTGCAGCCCGGTAAACCGTGCGGTGACAGGCTGGAATGAATCGACCATATGGGCCATAAAGAGCTGTTCTTCTGGTGGCGCGATGGCCTGCAATTCAGGCGTGATGTCGAACAGAGGTTCGAGGCTGGAGCGTGACAGGTGCTGCATAAGCCAGTAGGGGAAATCGGAGCTAAAGAGCGCCTGGTAGAGCCAAATGGGCATGGGAAACTCCTGCTCATCGGCGGTAAGGGGGGTATAGGGCGCGGATGAGAGTAGCACCAGGGCGACAGTGCGATCGGGGTAGCGCTGGGCAAATTGCAATGCTGGTGGCACGCCGCCAGACATAGCCAGAATGGCAACTTGTTCGATCTCCAGGGTGTCGAGCAGATCAGCAAATGCATCCGCCTGAGCGGCAGTGGAAACATCGGCTGGCAGTGGGGAGCGCAGATAGCCAAAGCGCGATGGACTGATCCAGCGGAAACCATCGCCACCGTAAGCCTGTGCAATCGAGATGCCCTGATCATATCCGCCGCCGGCACCGTGGATCACCAGCACCGGCGGGCCATCGCCCCAGGTGGTGTACTCTAGCGGGCCGTGCCTGGTTTCGATGAGTTGGCTACCTGCTTGCAGGCGGTCGTGAATGGCTTGCATGTCGCGTGTATAAGCAATGGCGGTTGCGGCGGCACCAATTGCAAGCACCCCAACAATGCCCAGCACAATCCGTCGCCATGCCCGGTGCCTTGCACGGTTGCGCGGTGTGGTACCTGTTTTGGAGAGGATACGCTGAAACATGCGTTGATAGCGATTTTTCTGTATGGCACATTTCATGTGTTTTCAACAGCAAAACATGTGCCATCTTGGGAGAGGCATAGGACGCAGCATGCTGCGTCCTACAGCGGGGTCGCCGCCCCTCACCCCCGGCCCCTCTCCCACAAGGGGAGAGGGGAGTCACGGCGGGGTCGCAAGCCACCCCCCACAAATCTATCGTTTACGGATTACACTTTGCTCATATCAAATGAAATACCGCCGATAGCCCAGATATCCCCCTGATCGTTGTAAATAGGGAATTTAATCGAACGATAGGAGTGCATACCATCGGCAAACGGTACCATCTCAATCACATCAATCTCTTTATTTGTGGTGAGAACCCGCTCATCGTGAACACGCAGCGGCGTTGCTATTTCCAGGGCAAAGAGTTGGTAATCGGTTTTGCCAACAATCAAATCCGGTTCGCGGTTGAGCCGTTCACGAAAATAGCGGTTAATCATCAAATAGCGGCCGTGGCGGTCTTTTACAAACGCCGCCATCGGAATATGGTCAAAAAGGGTGCGTAACATCGAATGATTCTGCCGCAAAAGCTTTATCTCATCTCGCACATCTTCAAGCATATGTGTATGTTCATGGACTACTGTAGCATCGTTGCTCATGTTTTACTCCTCTGATTCTGTATAATCGTTGCAAAGCTCATGCCCTGCACGCTTGCATCATTGCTGGCTGTTCCCAACGCTGAGACTCAGCCCATTATTTATTATACAATCGATGGGTTACAACCAGGTTTCATCACGATAGCAACACTATTCGCGCTTGCGCAGAACGTAAACGTCTACCTGTGAGAGATTAAAGCTGATGTTGCGCGGGTCATTGGTATACCCGCGTGCCTCTGGCGAAAGGGCAGGTTGCTGGCTGCGCAGTTCCAGCCGCTGTTCACCAGCACGCACTGGCAGCAGCAACGATATGCGCCGTGGCGTTTCACGGGGCATGTCAATCGTGGTCAACAACTGCTGCTGCAACGTCAAGCTGATCTGGCGCTCCTGATCGAAGCTATAGAGATTGAACGAAACCGCCGTTGCGTGCGTCGATCCGGCATCGGCGACACAGGGCCTGATGAACAGTGAACCATGGGTACCAATAGCCCAGCGATACAGGATGCCGGACGGGTTTGTATCAGCGTCATACCACTCGTCGGGGGCAAGCGTCCAGTAAGGTTCAGCCGGTCGTTCGCGTTCTACCTCATACACACGCAGCATGCTGTCCTCATAGACTGGTGTGTGTTGCGCAAAGAGACGCTGTTCCAGCCGGGTGATATCGGGTAGGCGGTAGGCATCCACCCGCTGCTGATAGAAGAGCACATACCGAATACCCTGGCAGCGCAATGCACTGCGGATTGCAGACGGGCTATCGTCAAGGCCAACATCACGTGGCACTGGTCGCGCATCGAGCAGCGCGCCAAAAAAGCGTGCGCCACTCCAGGGATGACCTTTGGAGCGGGAGATAGTCCCACCAACGATGGGGCGGGTATGATGAGTCTGGTAAAAGAGCGAGAAATTATCGAGATGGGGCACTTCAAGCACGGCATACGGTTCCGGATCATCTGCCAGTTGCTGAAAAAAGGGCGTAACCTTATCCGCACTGACCGGGGTCAGGGCAAAGGGACGCGGCCAGTATTCAAAGAGTACGATGAGCACCACGAGTACGACCAGACCATGGCGTAAGAGCGGTCGCTTAGCGGTAAAAAAACGCTGGCTTACCAGCCATTGCAGGCCAATCGCGGCAAGCACCGCCAGGGCCAGCATGGCACCGGCCACAAAGCGGCTGGGGACACGATGAATATTGAAGAAGGGCAGCTGGTGTAGCAAGAGATAGGGCAACGGAATGGGGTTTGCCGAAAAATAGGAGTTCTGTCCATTGATCTGCAAGTAGGGACCCAGGGCCAGCACCACACAGATGGCAAAGAGGATCAGGAAGAGCCTGCTGCGTCGTAGGGCACCAAAGAGCGCACAGAGACCGAGCACAAGCGGCAGAAACCCCAGCGTGGCGACACCGCCAACAATAAAGGTGGGCACCAGGCCGCCGTGAAAGCGCTGGCCGGCCCAGTCGCCCCAGAGTGGATGGTAGATGCTGGGCAGCAGAAAGGCCAACACATCGGTGGAGTGGTAGATATTATCATCCAGGCCACGCGCGGCGTAGGGGCTCGATGCTGCCTCGATGAGCATGGGCACGAGCACTGGGGTCAAGAGCAGAGCGGCCAGCGCACCCACCAGCGCAATAGAGAGTACAATAGTGATGCGCCGTTGCCAGGTCGGCGCAAGAACAACCTCATACAGGCCAATTATGGCGGTGAACAGCACAGCATAAATGGTATAGTGCCATTCGCTCAACGCACTGCACACCAGAAACAACGCTGCCAGCAGTAACAGACGGCGATCCTGGCGCAGGCCGATCAGCAAGGCCAGGACGGTCAGCGGGAGCCATTGCAGCGAGAGGAGATGGGGTTGGCCGACGCTCAGGTGCAATGCCATATAGGGGCTAAAGCCATAGATGAGACCGGCCACAAAGGAAGCACCCCGCCACTGCGTGACAAAAAATGCCAGCGCATACGCCCCCAGGCAGCTTGCCCACAGCGTGAGCCAGATCAGCACATTATAGGCAGGTGCCAGCCCACAGCACCAGGAGATGGGTTGGACGACCAGGCTCCCCAGCGCATTGTAGGTATGAAAATAGAGCGGCGTGCCAAAGGGGTAATACATCAGCGTCGTATAGTAGGGGTACTGTCCGGTCTCGATAGCATGACCCAGCCAGTAGATGTTCCACAGGTTCAGCAGGCCATCCCAGCCTTCGCCGACCAGAGCATTGTTCATATGCAGTAATGCGGGGTAGGTATAGAGCAGCGTGATACTCAGATAGAAAAGCGCATAGATTCCGTGCTGGTGCCAGAGTGAGCGTATGGTGCGACGCATCTTGCCTCGTCAGGATTCGGATTGTACCGGGTGCCGATGACTGTCGGGTAGCGGCATGATAGAGCAGTCTGTGGGATTGTGCAAGCGAGTGTCTGGAGCAACAGAATGCCCGTCGCGGGGGCACGACGGGCATCTTGCACAGTGTGTTTAGGATGGCAACAAGCCATTCATTTCTACGTTGAGCCAGCGGTTAGTGCGCTTTGGCGGCCAGTTTTGGTGTAGCAGCAACTTTCTTTTCACCACTGATCCAGGGTTTGCCCACCGGCAAAACATCGCGTCCAAACACATCACCGAGAATGATGTGGGCCATGACGTACCAAGCCAGCAATGCACAAACCATCAATTCATACCCGGCTACCACGTTCATAATGGGGAAGCCAAAGTGCCCCAGGTCAAGCAAGATAAAGCCAATCAGCAGTGTCGTAAAGGTCCAGGCCAGGGCACCATTGATACGCATTGAACCAACCCACATAATAGCTGTGTAGAAGGTCCAGGCGACCAGGAACCAGCCCATATCGGTCTGGCTTGTCGTAAACACCTCATAGCGATTGCCCAGCATAATCAAGGCCAGCGCAATCCAGAAACAACCATACGATGTAAACGCGCTATAGCCAAAGTTGTTCCCTGTTTTCATCTCTTGCAGACCGGCAATCATCTGTGCCAGGCCACCAAAGATAAGACCCAATGCTACGACCGGACCCAATTCCATCCACCCAACATTGTGGAACTGCAGAACGAGAGTCGTTAAACCGAAACCGGCAAGACCGACGACCGCTGGATTGCCTAACTTTTGACCACTCATGGAGATGTACCTCTTTCCTCATCGATTAAGTACTGGCGAATACTTCTTTGTGCAAAAAGTGAACGAGTATGAGTGCAAACACCGTTATCTTTACGTTAGCCTTATCTGTAGAACAGCTTGCTCGTTCCTTTTTTCACAATGACAGGAGTATATCAGATTGTGATTTTTTTGTCAATGGGTTTTATGCGCCAGGAAAGGCGCTTTGAGTGAATATTTCTTCAAGAAGATGAATGAAAGGTAAATACCTCTACACTTTTAGCTGGTGTTTTTGTTGGAAAAAGTGAAGGTGGTCATTTGATGTTGACACGACGGTGGTGCCAATGTGCTTGATGGATCGATAGGAAAATGAACCATTACTCTTAGGTATCTGTTAAAAGCCATCTGAACCAATTCAAAAATTCTGCACGCTATTCTATCATTGTCAGTTACAATACAACCACAATTCGATCTTCTCACCAGATGACAACCTGGTGATCAGGAGATTCAAACAATGACGACTTGGACCAGAAACCGACTGCACCTGCTGTTCCGTCTGAAGCGGCCTCCCTGGCGGAGTGCTCATGTCGGAGCATTGGCACTGTATTTCTTGCTCACGTGCTATCTGCTGCTGCCAGTGCTCCCCTTCTTTGACAGCGTTATTCCGGGGAGCGGCCTGGCTAATGCCGATGGCTGGCAAAATGTGTGGAACCTGTGGTGGGTGCGCTATGCATTGACGCACTGGCAGAACCCCTTTTACACGCCGATGATCTTTCATCCGGATGGCGCCGAACTCTATCTCCAGCATGCGCTCAATATTGCCAACGGTCTGCTGACGTTGCCCGTCCAACTGCTCGCTGGCCCAGTAGCAGCATACAACACCGCCGTGGTGCTGGGCTTTGTGCTCAGTGGGTATGCCACCTATCTGCTGGCACTGCATCTTATCCGCCACGCTGGCATTGCCCTGGTGGTTGGCGCAATCTTTACCTTCTCGCCATTTCATCTAGCACGCCTCTGGGATGGGCATCTCTCGTGGGTGACCTTGCAGTGGATTCCATTCTATCTCTGGGCGCTGATTCAGGCATGGGATGAGCAACCGTTGCCGCAACAACGTCGGTACTGGATGGCGCTTCTGGCCGGCATCTTTCTGACGCTGGCAGCGCTCAATACCTGGTACCATGCGCTCTACTGCCTGATTTTCACGATGGTGTTTTTACTCGTTCGTCTCGCGTTTAACAGGCAGCCTGTTGTCTGGCGCCAGACGATGGTGACGCTGGGTATTATTGCTGGTGTCAGTGGCGTGCTGCTGGCGCCGGTGTTGCTCCCCACACTGACCCTGTACAGCCAGCAGGGATCGGACTCGGGTTGGGATCGGCTGACCATTGCACATTCGGCGGATATCATCGATTTCGTCACGCCCAGTCATCTGCACCCGCTCTGGGGGCAGGCCGCCGCCGAATGGCACAACCAGATGCGGCCGGGCATCTGGGGCTGGGTGATTACGCCGGGCATTGCGGTATTGCTTCTGGCAGCCATTGGGGTGTGGGCGTTCTGGCAGCAGACGCGGCTCTGGCTGGTGGTCGTGCTGATCATCAGTGTCCTGGCATTTGGTCCACGTCTCGTGCTGGCCGGATTCGCTACTGATATACCCATGCCCTATGCATTTCTCCAGTGGCTACCGGGTATGTCGATGGCCCGCCGACCCAACCACTTAATCCTGGTGATCTTGCCCCTGGTTGCAGTGCTGGCCGGATTTGGCCTGTACGCGTTGCTCTTGCGTGGCTGTCTGGGCGAAATGCTGTTGCTGCTGTTTGGCATACTGGTGCTGCTGGAGTATCTGGTATTGCCCTTTCCGCGTTTACCGTTGTTTGTCCATCCGTCTTTCGCGGAGTTGCGTGAGCAACCGGGCGCAGTCTTTGAGTTGCCGTTAGAGCACCGTTCGGCAGGCCCAATGGTCAACCAGATGGTCCATGAGCGACCGATTGTCGGTGGTTATCTCTCACGCAGTCCAGATATTCCCGCGTTTGTTCAACGTGTCCCCTGGGTGAACCAGCTGTGGCAGGCTCAGCCCTATCAGGGTATCGATATCTTTGGTGAAGCACCAGACGATGCCTGGCAGGCTTTTTCCTTTTATGATCTGCGCACCATCGTTATCTGGAACAACCGACTGCATCGGGATCAGGTTGCCACGATGCAAATGTTGATGGAACGCTTTTTGCCGGAACTGCACATAGAGCAACCAGGGCCGGAGATGACCATCTATCAGGTAGCACCAGTACCCACCCCACACCCCTTTCTATTTGCTGGCACGGGTTGGTACCAGCGTGAGTATGCGCAAGAGCGTATCTGGCGCTGGATGGCGGAAACTGCTACCGTGCAACTGGTCAATCCGTCGGTCCAGACAACAGTGGTGGG
Organism: Chloroflexaceae bacterium; assembly: GCA_012034075.1. Classification (GTDB taxonomy): domain Bacteria; phylum Chloroflexota; class Chloroflexia; order Chloroflexales; family Chloroflexaceae; genus JAAURD01. The sequence continues at coordinate 15,885 of JAAURD010000023.1, forward strand.
TCTGGAAATAGACGTGGAGAGCTATCAACACACCCGCCCACTGGCACTCACACTCGATGAGACCCCACTGGACACCTTTGCGATTCCTCGGGCAGCCAGGACCCTGCGGCTCTGGCTGGCGTTGTCACCGGGCGAACACACCCTGCGTTTCCAGAGTGAGCCATCGATGAGCACGGCCGGCACGCCCAGGTTGCTGAGTCTCTCCTTTACCCGTATTGCAATACGCCTGTAGAACATCGTTCGTTTGTTGTGCCGGGCAGGAAAGAACTGACCATGCTATAATCAGAAGAGTGCAAACAGCAACCATCAGGAGAGATTGCCTATGTCGGGTAAGGGAAGTAGCCGCCGCACCACACAGCCAACAACCAGCACCCGCCGCCGCCGCAGTACCAGTCGCCGCCGCAGTTCACCACAAAAGCATGCGCCAACGGTGCGACCAGAGCATCAGCGCGAATTATTTGCGCTTGGCTTGATTACCATTGCGCTGGTCACCCTGATCTTTTTTACCACCGATATTACGGGCAATGTTGGCATTGTCTATGTGGTTGGCATGCAACAGGCATTTGGCAGCGGCGCCCTGATTGTCCCCCTTGGCATGGGGACACTTGGCGTGGTGATGCTGATTCAAGAGCGTATCGGCGACTCGCCCTTGCAGGGGTCTACCCTGTTGGGAACGTTTGTTGTGCTGCTGGCGATTTTAATGCTGATTGAATTTCCGCACCATGACATCCCCATTGCCGAACGCGCAACCGAAGGCGGTGGGATAGTAGGCTCTACCCTGGTACAGTTACTTGATACCGCAATTGGCCGACCGGCAGCATTGATGGTAACGATGATGCTGCTGTTAGCCGGTGTGCTCCTGATGCTCAATATCACCCTGCATGATGCAATGGTGGGGATTGCCACCTGGATGCATCAGATGCGCATCACAATGGCCGGTGGTGACCCGGATGCCGACGAAATGGAGGACGAGTCGGAAAAAGGGCGCTCGACCCGTACAACCCGAACCGCACTGACCAAACCCGCAGAGTCGCAGCCGCAACCAGCCAAGCAGGGACAACCCACATCTGCCGGTCTGTTACGACGCGGTAATGTGAGCAATCCACCCGATGCCAATACCGCACGACCAGCCGGTGAAGCTGCCCCCGCACCAGGCACCGGTCAAAAAGAGCCTTCGATGATTGAGAAGATCGCCGGGGCAATGCTAGCACGAACCACATCAGATGAAGAAAGTGATACAGAAAAGTCCGAAACCCACGCAATCGTACGACCAGAAGTCCTGACCCGTCAGGGTATCTGGCGCTTGCCACGACTTGATCTACTTGACCCGCCGGTTGAAACAGTGATTACCGACGATGAGCATCGTGTACGGGCTCGCATCATTGAAGAGACGCTGGCTAGTTTTAAGGTTGATGCTCAGGTGGTGGGCGTCAATACTGGTCCAGCCGTCACGCAGTTTGAAGTACAACCCGCAGTTGGCGTGAAGATTAGCCGAATTACGCGATTAGAAAAGGATATTGCGCTTTCACTGGCGGCACCCTCGATTCGCATTCAGGCGCCTATTCCGGGCAAGGCCGTGGTGGGTATTGAAATCCCCAACTCATCTATCGCGGTGGTGGGCCTGCGCGATGTGATGGATAGCGAAGAATTTTATACGAGCAAGGGCCGGCTCAAGCTGCCGTTGGGCAAAGATGTCAGTGGGATACCCACGATTGCCGATATGAATCGGATGCCGCATTTGTTGATTGCCGGCAGTACCGGCAGTGGCAAATCGGTTGCTATCAATGCGTTTCTCTGTGGTCTGCTCTTTCAGTATAGCCCGGATGATTTGCGCATGATTTTGATTGACCCCAAGATGGTTGAGCTGATTGTGTACAACCGCATTCCACATCTGCTCTCACCAGTCGTCACCAAAATGGATCGGGTGGTACCTACGCTCAAGTGGGCAACCCAGGAAATGGAACGGCGCTATAAGATTTTTGCCCGCCATGCCTGTCGCAACCTGGAGAATTATACGGCCCTGCTGCAAAACCGTTCTGATCTTGAGCCGATGCCCTATATTTTAATTGTTATTGATGAGCTGGCCGACTTGATGATGGTGGCGCCTCAGGATGTTGAATCCCATATCTGTCGGCTGGCACAGATGGCCCGTGCCACCGGGATTCATCTGATTATTGCGACGCAACGCCCATCGGTTGATGTGATTACCGGGCTGATCAAAGCGAACTTTCCCTCGCGCATTGCCTTTGCGGTTACGTCACAGATCGATAGCCGCGTGATTCTGGATACACCGGGTGCTGAGCAGTTGCTTGGTCGCGGCGATATGTTGTATATGGCCCGCGATGCGGCAAATCTGATGCGTATTCAGGGCACCTATGTCTCTGATCGCGAAGTAGAGCAACTGGTGTCTTTCTGGCGTAGTTCCAAGCCGCCCGCTGGTGATCTTCGCACCGATGACACGTCAAGCGAAGCCGATGCGCGGCCGCTGGATGCGCCTGAGGAGGAGCATGATCCCGATCTGGTATCGATCAATGCTGATCAACCCAGTCAGCAGCACATGTTTTTGAGCCAGGAAGAAGAAGCGCTGCTGTTACCGCAGGCGGCGGCACTGCTGAAAAAGCATCGGCGGGTTTCTGCTTCAATGCTCCAGCGGCGGCTCAATATTGAGCATAGCAAAGCAGCTCAACTGATCGATTTGCTTGAACAGCGCGGACTTATCGAGCCGGTGCAGCGCAATTCATCAAACGCCTGAGGCCGGCAACAGCACCACCACACGCGTGCCAACGCCCGGCGTGCTGGTCAAGCGCACGTGTCCACCCTGGGCTTCGATCAACATCTTGGCAATCGATAACCCCAGACCCGTACCGCGCCGGCCATCACTTCGCGTGCGGGCATCATCGACCTGATAGAAGCGATCAAACACATGCGGGAGATGTTCTGCTGGGATACCACAACCGCTATCGGACACCACTATCTGTCCCTGCTTTCCATGTATCTCCGCACGTATCGTAAGAGAGCCACCCGCTGGTGTGTGTTGCAAGGCATTATCGACCAGGATCAAGAGGACCTGACGTAGACGGGTCGGGTCAGCCATCACATGACCGCTCGCATGGTGCAGGTGGATGTCAATCTGCTGTTCTTCGGCGAGCGGGGACACTTGACGCACCGTGGTGGTGAGAAACTCGTTCAGACAAATGCTTGAACGTTCCAGGGTAAGTCGCCCGGCATCCAGGCGTGAAAGCAGGAGCAAATCGTCAACCAAATGGGCAACATAATCGCATTCGCCAACAATATCGGTGATCAGCATGCTGGTCCGGTTGGTATCGGTGGTCAATCGGCGCAATGCTGCCTCAGCACTGCTGCGAATCAGGGCCAGCGGGCTGCGTAGCTCATGGCTGGCATGGGCAACAAACGTTTGTTGACGCTCCCAGGCTTGCTGCGCTGGCACAAGCGAACGACCGGCAAGCCACCAGCTCCCGCTTCCCAGCACCAGAACACTTCCGCCACCCAGGCCGAGCAGAATCAGCATCAGTTGATCCAGGACACGCTCCTGCTCGAACAACGCCCGTCCCAGTTGCAGGACGTCCGGGCCATCATCGCGGGTCAGGCGATAGGTGAACAGACGCACACGTGTGCCATTCTCCAGCGTGATGGTGCGCCAGTCGTACCCTTGTTCGAGCGCGACGGCGACCGCAGCGGTATCGGGGGGGATAGGCGGTGTGTACGGGTTTGGATCAAAGATTAACTCGCCCTGCTGGTTGAGCGGCAGCACAAAGATAGCCGAAAGCTCGCCATCATAAAATTCCTCGGCATGATCATCTTCATACGATGGACGCATATGCTCAGGGGCTTCTGCCGCTTCATGGTCCTGCTCCTGACGTGGCGGGGGTTTATCTGGAAAGAGAATAGCCCGATTGGCATACCAGTCTCGGTCAGCCGCCATCAATTCAGGTGGGACCGGCGCACCCAGCAGGCGAAACTCGTGTGCCATTTTGTGTTGCAGGCCGAGATCGGTGGTCTGCTGAAAATAGGTATGCAGCAGTTGATATGTTCCGCCTATCAAGAGCACAATAAATGCCAGTGCTGCAAGCATATAGAGTCCGGTTAACTGCCAACGCAGGCGCTTGAGCATCGTCATGAGGCTGCCTTAAGGCGATAACCGACGCCTCGCACGGTTTTAATCGGGTCGGGCTTTCCCGGTTGATCGAGCTTGCGCCGCAGATAGGAGATATACACATCAACCAGGTTAATCTGGACATCACGCTCATATGACCAGACATAATCGAGAATCTGATCACGGGTAAGGGCCTGACCTGGGTGACGCATCAAAAATTCGAGCAAACGCCACTCAGTCATCGTCAATTCCAGGAGTTGATCGCCACGGTAGGCCAGATGTGTTCGTACATTGAGCACCAGATCACCCTGGCGCAATTCGTCACTGCGGTTATTGCCCGGCATGTAACGCCGACTGAGCACCCGTATGCGTGCCAGTAGTTCAACAAAAGCAAATGGTTTGATCAGATAATCGTCGGCACCATTTTCCAGACCAAACACACGATCTTCCACTTGCGTGCGTGCGGTCAGGAGTAATAACGCCGTGGTGATATTATGGTTACGTACAGCACGGCAGATAGATGGGCCATCACGTTCTGGTATCATCCAGTCAATAATCGCGACATCGTAGATACCGCGCAAAAGCAAATCAAGTCCGCTCTCACCATCATAGACAACATCGGCAACAATGCGTTCTGCTTCCAATTCTTCAGCTAACAGATGCGCTAGACGACGGTCATCTTCGATAATTAAAACATGCACAGTGTATCAATACTCCATTTCAAAACTGTTTGATCGTCGTTCTCTTTCTATTATAGTATCTCCCAGAATCGTTAGAGTTTGCTTGGAAGGATAGCTGCCAATTCCACCAAGTCTCAAACAGCTCTCCATCAGTTCTCCATCATTGGCTGCTATACTCAGTATCGTAATCGTAATACACAGATGGCTTGCCGAGATGACAGGAAGCCAGTATGATACAAGTAGAAAAGGAGAGTAACAATGATGGCACGTATGATCGGGATGGTTCTTGCTTCCGGGCTGATTGTGATGGCGCTGTTGATGGTAGGACCGGTGACATTTGCGCAGCAGGCGCAGGGACCGGGTCAGGGCGCCGGTCAGGGGCAATGTGCGGGTGATTTTGTCGATGCGGATGGCGATGGGGTCTGCGATAACGCCGGCCAGAATCAGGGGGATGGTCCAAATTTCGTCGATGCGGATGGTGATGGCGTGTGTGACCATGCCGGCCAGCCCCCACGTGATGGCAGTGGTCAAGGTCGCGGCGGTGGCCCACGTGATGGCAGCGGTCAGGGTCGCGGCGGTGGACCACGCCAACCGTAGGCTGAAACAAGTGCAGAGATGGCTATGGCACTGCTCGGCACATGCGGTCGAGCAGTGTAACACTGTGTGTTGATGTGAGCGCGATACAGATACTTGTGGTAGACGACGATCATCATCTGGTCCGGCTGATTCAGTCATATCTGGAGCAGGCTGGCTATCGGGTGGTTACTGCATATGATATGGCTACCGCCCGTCTGCTGATCCAGACGGAACGTCCGGCCCTGGTCGTGCTTGATCTGATGTTGCCCGATGGCGATGGCCTGGACCTCTTACGTCAGGTGCGCAGTGATTCGCATCTGGCACGTCTGCCGATTATTGTGCTGACCGCCCGCGTTGATGATATTGATCGCGTGCTTGGTCTCGAAATGGGCGCTGATGATTATATATCTAAGCCATTTCATCCACGTGAAGTGATTGCACGAATACGCGCCGTCTTGCGTCGCACTAGCGCCGAATATACTGCTCCTGTCGTGCCGGTGCTGGGCATCGGTGACCTGGTGCTTGATGCTGATCGCCACACGGTCACCCGTGCAGGCCACCTGCTTGATCTCACCCCGACCGAGTTTAACTTGCTGCATGCGTTTCTGCGGCAGCCTGGTCATGCCTTTACCCGTCTGGAACTGGTCGAGCAGGGTCTGGGCCTGACCTCGGAGGCGCTTGAACGTGTGATCGACAGCCATATCAAAAATCTGCGTCGGAAGATAGAGCCTGATCCAGCCCATCCAACGTATATCAAAACGGTGTACGGCGTCGGATACAAGCTCGTTGTACCCGAATAGGAACATACTATGCGGTTGTGGGTACAACTCTCGCTTGCTTTTGTTTTTGTCATTCTGGCAACCGTCCTGATCGCCACGCTGTTAGCGCAGACACAGGTCACGGGCTATGTGCGCCAGTACGCCCAGCAAGAGCACCAGATTAGCATGGCCGCAACGCTCACCGAACATTATCTCCAGACAGGCAGCTGGGCCGGCGTGGCATCGGTTTTGCAGCAGCCTGGCGCCGGCGGGCGCGGCATGGGACGAGGACGCCAGGCCGGTAAGCCATTGCTGGTCTTAACCGACCCCACTGGTGGGTTTCTTGCCAGCAGTCAGGGCATCAATGCTTCGACCGTGCCACCCGATGGGTTGACTCTGCCGATTGAAGTGGATGGCACGGTGGTGGGACTATTGCACGCCTCGCCACCGGGTCATGCCGAGGGGACCGAGCTTTCGCCGGGTATGGCCGAGATGCTCCGCGTGATGAGCGGCAGCCTGTGGCTGGCGGGCGCCCTGGCCGCTGGTGCGGGCATCGCCCTCAGTGTGCTGCTGACCTATCGCATTGCTGCACCGCTGGACAGGCTGGCTCAGGCGGCGCACCATATCGCATCGGGCAGTCTGGGGCAACATGTTGCCCTATCGGGCAGCCATGAGATAGATCGAGTCGCCGCTGCATTTAACCAGATGAGTGCCAGCTTGCAGCAAAGTGAACAGGCCCGCCGCAACCTGCTGGCCGATGTAGCCCACGAACTGCGCACGCCAATCAGTGTGTTGCAGGGCAATCTGCGGGCCTTGCTCGATGGCGTCTATCCGCTCAATCCAGGCGAAATTGCGATTCTGTATGATGAAGTGCTTTTGCTGCATCGACTCGTGGCGGATGTGCGTGATCTAGCCCAGGCCGAAGTGGGGCAACTGCATGTCGATTTGCAACCGACCGATCTTGCCGCACTGGCAGCACGGTTTACCGCACTGTTTGTGGAAGTTGGGGCAACACAGCAGGTGACCGTACAGATCATAGGGCCGACAACATTGCGGCCGGTACGGGCTGACCCGGCCCGCACCCAGCAGGTCCTGTCGAATCTGCTCACCAATGCATTGCGCCATACACCAACGGGTGGCACCATTACCGTACAGATCAGCGAGCAGTCAATGGGCGTGCTGATTGCGGTCAGCGATACGGGTACGGGCATCGCTGCCGCTGACCTTTCGCATATCTTTGAACGCTACTGGCGTGCGGCTCCTGGCAACAGCCATAGTTCTGGGCTGGGGCTGGCGATTGCTCGCCAGCTTGTGCTAGCTCAGGGCGGCGAAATCGGCGTGGAAAGTAGCGAGGGCAGCGGCAGCCGCTTCTGGTTTACGTTGCCCTGGGCCGCTCTGCCGTATGCGGCAAACGGGCCATCAGCACCCGATACACGGTGAGCAAGAGCACACTGCCGCCACTGACCCAGTAGAGCATGATCGCCCAGATGCGGTCGCTGTCAGTACCACTGGCAAGCCCATGAACCAGCGCGAGCAGAAACACCGCGAAGCTGGTCATATGAATAGCACGCCACAGCGGCCGACCAATCTTCTGCTTGACATAAAAGCTTAGGATCAACGGCACCAGCAACCAGGTCGCCAGTTGCCCGGCCCCGACGGCCAGTGGTTGATACTCTAGACTGGCGAATGGGACGACCAGTTGGAGCCAGGTATAGCCAATATACTGGTCGCCCAGTAAGATGAGGCCGTGAAAAAGCACAAAGGCCAGGGCTAAGATGCTACCATACTGATGCATATCGACGGCCAGCGGGCCACCCGGCCATACGCGTGCAAATCGATTGGTAATCAGCAGACCCAGCACCATAGAAAGCCAGAGTAAGCCATAGGCCACAAACCCACTGGCACGCGAAAGATACCAGTATGCTTTGGGTTCACTGGCTACCAACGAATGGCTGATCCCTGGCAGCCAGATGGGTAAGACCACGGCGGCAGTTACTGTGCCAACGAGCACGGCTGCCAATATCAAGAGCAGTTGTCGAAATGAGACCACCGGAGCCGGTGGGTCATGGGTTTCAAGCTGTTGCACTGGTGTTTCCTTTCCAGAGATGGGTATGAATGCGTTCACTATACCGGATTGTATCATCTTCGAGCACCAGGAGACCGGCAAAAGCAGGATGCGCGTCGAGCCATGCCAATCCAGCCCGGCTGCCTAGAATAAGGACCATTTTTGCCGCAACCTCCGCTGCGGTAGCGCTTGGACCGACCACCGTGGCGCTCAAGACATCCGTTTGCGCCGGTTGTGCGGTGCGCGGGTCAATGATGTGGTGCTGCCACTGCCCATTCCGCTGCCAGCGACGATAGTCACGTCCTGAAGAGGCGACTGCGCCGTGATCGAGGCAGAGGCAGCCCAGCAGCCTATCGGGATGGGCCGGGTCGGCAACCCCCACTGGCCAGGTTTGCCCGTGCAGTCGCGCCACCGGCAGCGCAATATCGCCGCCAGCATCTACCAGCACTGGGCCATAACCCTGGAGACGACGGGCGGTCTGGTCAGCGGCCCAGCCCTTGGCAATCCCACCCAGATCAAGACGCAGGCCGGGTGGCAGCCAGACGGTCTGATCGACCGGATTGCAGCGAATGGCTCGCCACTGGTCTAGCGCTGGCGGCACCCGCTCGCCCGATTGGGAGCGCATCTCCTGGCCCCAGGCATGGCCCTCCATCGAGTCTTGATAGCCCGCCACTTCTAACGCCGCAAGCAACGTCGGCTGCACCAGACCATCACTCCAGCGGGCAGCATCCAGGGCCACCTGCAAAACATCCCAGAGCACTGAGCTAACGCGTACCCCCGTACCGCTCTGCTGATTGAGCCGTGTGAGTTCACTATCGGAGCGAAATCGGCTCAATATCTGCTCCCACTGGGCAAACCAGTGCGGCACCGCAGCAAGCACCGCGGTTGCTGCGGTTGTCGTCTCGAGGGCGACCATCATCTCGCTGCCCATGGCCCGAAAGGTCTGACGTTGCATACGTCCCCCTCAGCGTGATGAACGTGTCACTGTGATCGGTGCCGGTGGCTCTGCGACTGCCACATCCTGTGGGGTTGCCCAGGATACGTCCGACTCCGACACATATCGGAGTGTCTGATCCGATACAACGACCGGCTGGCGCGTTGCGGTATCAGCTTGCTGCGCCTGTTGTTCGCCAGCAAAGCCAGCCCAGCCAGCCAGGGTTGCGGCAAGTGCTGCCGCGGTCAGCAATAGCTTGAGATCGATATTGCTGCGTTTGGCCGGTGTGTTGCGTGATACGGTTGGTTTTGTCATCGTTCATGCTCTCTTTCATTGTCATGGTCTTCGTCATGGTCTTCATACTCATCGTCATGTCGCTCATATTCCTCGGGCTCGGTATCTTCTCGCAGCCGGCTGCTCTGGAGCTCAGCATAGAGGACTTCCCCGCTGACTGCATCAATATAGACCTCGCTGCCATCTGTAAACTCAACGGCATAGGCCAGCGTGCCATGTTCCTGCTCAAGTTCGGCCTCTTTCACGGTGCCGCCACCAGCGTAGGTACGTGCTTTTTCAATTGCCTGCGCCTGGCTGATCTGCTGGCCGCTGGTGGGTGTCGCCGCTGATGAGTTGCTTTGATTCTCCAGGATTGCACCGGCCTGGGCATGGACATAGACCATACCTTGATCGAGGTTGACTTCATAGGCGACAGTGCCAGCAAAATTGACCAGTTCCGGGTCCTGCATCAGGCGGCTACCGACTGCTGCATCAAGTGCAATCAGCGCCGCCCGTTCAGCCGAAATGGTTGCCTCAACCTCACCGGGGGTGAGCGTGGGCGTGTCATTTGCCGGCGTTTCGCTGGTCGCCGAACCGGATGCGGCTGGCGTCGTTGGCTGGTTGGTTGGCGCGGTGTTTGAAGACATCAGGCTGGTCGTCACTCCACCGATCAGTACCAGCAGAAAGACCGTGATCAACACGCTCAATATCAGCGTGGCATGTTGTTTCATTGTGTGTTCTCCTTTACGTGCAAAAGACGCTCTGTTTTGTTCTTCATTCCTTTTTGCGAATGCATGTTGAGTATGCCAGAAGATTCCTGGATTTTGCTTAAAAACAGCTCATTGTTTTGCGGATAATGTGTCCGCACAGGCTCTGAGCAGGAGTTCTCCCGTTTAACATCATCACAAAGCCCTGCCAGGATAGTACCATCAGTGTGTTTAGATTTGATTGCGAGCGTCTGTGTCTCCCAGCGTAGTCCGATACGATGCAAGGTGCATTTTAAACAGCAGCGCAATGTGTGTGGAGTATGGCCGGAATCGCTGGATCGAACATCGATCGCTGGATTGATGTTGTGGGTCTATTCGTCTGAAACAACCATTATGTACCCTCTGAAGAGGTAATTTTTTCGTATTTATTCCTTTTTCGCGGTCAATACCTTGACAAAATCGCCATGATCATATACTGTTTATGGTGTGAGCATACGACGTGGTATCCCCAAAAAAACAAGGACATGCTTCACAGCAGAAGCAAACCATCGCTTTCTTGTCGTCCATATGTTTGTACCACTAGAGAGGAACACATCATGAGTCTTTACAGTCCATTTGTAACAGAGGCTTCTGAGGCATCGAGTGTCCTGGCCGAGTATTCAGGTATCAGGATTGAAGCAGAACAGCGAGATTGGAGCAGATATAATCCCCCGGCAGAAATCGCCGAGGTGTTACGTGCCGCCTTCAGTGTCACGGTTGCAAGCTCAGTAGATGAGTTGGTTGAATTAGCCTGCGGCCTCAATCGGCACCAGCTGTATGAAGTTGCCTTTGATACACCGAACAAAGGGCGCGTGCTTGAAGCGGTTGTGTGTCGTGTTCGGAATGGTGTAGCTGCCAACTATCCTGACCCCTACATGCGCCGACGTGATCCCGATTGTATGGTGATCTCGGATAATCGACCGACCAATAAACCGCGTTTTATCGACCGTTTTGGGCATGATTTTGATCAACTCCGCGCCGAAACATTTGAGTGGTTGAAAACCCAGCCACTGGCGATCTTTGGCTTTATTGCTGGTCAGCAGGGAATGGGCGAAGATGCCCTGGTGATAGCGCCGGCCAACTGTGGTTTTTTTGCGCTCGGGTTGGCATTACTCCAAGGTATTATGAGTTATGACGAAATCCCCGACAACTTCCATCCGGAAGCAATCATCTATGTCGCGCCACCCTTTCGCCATACCCACTTTGATGGAAAGCAGGTGGTAGTCCATCATCGCAGCGCAGAGTTGCATGAAATCTTCTCTTACAACCTCTATCCTGGTCCCAGCGCCAAAAAGGGCATCTACGGTGTCCTGATTGGCCAGGGCGAACGTGAAGGCTGGGTGACCGCCCACTGCTCGACGGTGCAAGTGGTCACACCCTACGATAATATCGTGACCATTATGCACGAGGCGCCAGCGGCGGTGGCAAAAGCGAAATGCTTGAACTGCCTCACCGTGATATTGATGGTCGTTTGGTGCTGGGTGAGAACCTGATCACTGGTGAGCGCCGCCACGTTGAAATCCCGCGTCTGTGCCGCTTGTTGCCCGTAACCGATGATATGGCACTGTGCCATCCTTCGCTTCAAGATCACGAGCGCAAAATGCGTGTGACGGATGCCGAGGATGCCTGGTTTTTACGCGTCAATCATATTAACAACTATGGCATCGATGTGCCACTCGAACGCCTGACGGCTCAGCCAGAGTTGCCACTGCTCTTTTTGAACATTGACGCAGCGCCGAATAGCCGTGCTCTTATCTGGGAACATATTCAGGATGCACCGGGCGTTCCCTGTCCCAATCCACGCGTTATCGTGCCTCGTTCTATCGTTCCCGATATTGTCAATGAAGCGGTCACTGTCGATATTCGCAGCTTTGGGGTACGCACGCCACCATGTACCAGCGAGCACCCAAGCTATGGCATTATTGGCCTGTTCCACGTATTACCATCGGCGATTGCCTGGCTCTGGCGCCTGGTTGCGCCACGTGGACACGCGAACCCCAGCATTGTGGATACTGCTGGTATGACGAGTGAGGGTGTTGGCTCGTACTGGCCGTTTGCCACAGGCCGCCGTGTTGACCAGGCGAACCTGTTGTTGCGCCAGTTTCAGGAGCATACGCGCACGAGCTACATTCTCTGTCCCAACCAACATATCGGCGCATGGAAGGTGGGCTTTATGCCGCAGTGGATTACCCGTGAGTATCTATCCCGCCGCGGCAATGCGCAGTTTAAAGCCAACCAGGTACAGCCCGCTCGCTGTCCATTGCTGGGCTACGCGCTCTACCAACTGGCAGTGGAAGGCCAGCCGATTGCCCGCTGGTTTTGCAGGTGGATACCCAGCCAGAAGTGGGCGAGGAGGCGTATGATCAAGGAGCACAGATCTTGTATGACTTCTTCCGCACCTGTCTGGCCGATTTCGACGACCCCGACCTGGACCCGTTAGGTCGGCGCATTATTGAGTGCTGCCTGGATGGCGGCCAGGTGGAAGATTATGAGAAGTTGATACCGAGCCAGTAGAGCGGCGCGGTTGGTGGCTGTGATGCGGTTCACCCGGCTGGTTGGCCGGGTGAGCTGTTGTTGTAACGTTCGATTATTGCTGGATCATATGATCAAGCCGGCATTAACTGTTGCAGGTCCTTACAAATACCTCGCACAGCACTGGCAATCTCATCAGGTGAACGTGGGTTGCTGCGCATGCCACAGTGTGCCAAATCGTTACGAATATCACCTACATCTTTGCGTGATTCTGATTGCTCCTGGTTTATGTCACTGATTTGTTGCCAGAAGTCTCTGATCTTTGGTAAGGCTGTTCGGAGTTCATTGCTTGGTTGTATATCTTTCTGATGGCCAGTAATAAAAGCCTCGGCTTGCTGGCGATCTCCAGCTGGAACTCCTCTTTTGGCATTACCTCGTTGATCATCAAAGATATCTCCCCCTTGATAATAAACGACCAGAGAGACCAGCCATTCACGGGCCAGCGTCATTGCCTGAATCAGCAGGTCTTTTTCAACATACCAATCGATCATCTTGAGCAGTCGTTTCAGCAGTTCTTTTTTATCGTGCAGATTTTCCAGTCCAAACTGGCTGTATTCTGTACGGATATTCTCAAGTAAGAGGCGAAATGGTTGCGTCTGGTCTTGTGTATCACTTGAGAATTGATCGATTGCCTGCACCAGTTGATGGGACTGTTCCATGACATGGGTTGGACGGGATGTATGGAGACCACGTGAAACAGTACTCATCAAATCGGCCAGTTTTGACAGATCAGTATCATGCTGTTCATGCGGATTTTTGAGCAAACTCCCAACGTCAGTAAAACGACCCGTCTTCAGAAAGGTATTGGTGGCTGTGGTCCATTCCAGAAGACGGACAAACGGGGTCAGATCAAACACTGGTGTAAGACCCTTACCCTTATCTTGCGCATCAAATGCCCCATAGACCATACGCTCTACTTGAGCCTGACGTACAATTTGCACAAAGGAAGCAGCCAGAAACGCAAGCACTGGTAAGGAACGAAACCCATTGGTAATATCAAAAATAATGCGATCACCGGGCTGAATACGCTCACTCATGGCCGCAAAGATCTGCCAGAGTTCGTGCTCATGTTTCCCAGAAGGAATATCAACCGGGGTAGGGGTTATAACACCTTCCAGATTCTTGACGAGATCACCAAAGTTTTGACCTTTGGCTTCGGCGGTTACCAGTATCAGCAACTCATCTGGCTTAAAAAAGTGGGCAGCGGCTTCGGACATAAATGGTGTAGGTGTAGGGTATGGTTCGCCTTCAAAAACGTAGGTTGTACGTTGGTACCGTTTATCTGGTGGCGTGTATCCCAGGAACGATATAACTTTCGTGGTCATTTTTTGAGCCTCCTTGTGATCTATGGATTATGAGAAGATTTACTCACCGGCTTACGACCAAAACTGATCTGAATCGGCTTCGCGCTCTCCTTGCGCGGGCACCGGTGGATGATGGGTGCGTGGCAGTATACTCGATGGGGACGTCGGCTTCGAGACAGGCCAGCACAGCGCCGACGCTCATCACCTTGGTACCACCGGTAATATCGACAATCAGTGTCTTGGAGGGTTTCAGATTGTGCCGCGACGCTTGTATGGCCTCAGTGACTGTATCAAACGCAGCATCGATGCTCCAGACATCGGCAATGGTCAGTGTATGCGCATCAATACCTTGCCCCTGAAGATGAACCGACAGTTCGATACCGCGTTTCTCTGACTCTTGCGAAACAATCAGCCAGCAATGGCGCAGGGCCTGACGATGGTGCTCAATAATCGTCATATCGGCGGCCTTGGGGTTGGCGCTCACAAACAGAATAAGCCCCTCACACGGTTTGGCAGCAGACTCTTCGTGCTTGACAGGCTTTTCGGTAAAGCGTTGGATGACATGCATGCGAAACTGAAACATCAGAAGCACCCCCCAGAGGATACCAGCACTGAGTAGCATCGCCATGATCTGGACAAAGCCAGACCGACTGCTGAAATAGGCAACACCAGAGGAGAGAACACCTTCGAGCACGCCATAAAACCCTTCGCCGAAGACAGTGAGACAGATCGAGCCGATAAGAAACAGCCCGATATGAGCGGGGTCGAAGAGCTGCTTCCAGATATCGAGCGTGGTGGGTGGCCGGTTCATGGAATTTGCCTTTGTATTCCTGTCAGTTTTTCTTTTTCTTTGCGTCTTTGGCGGACATTCCATCTTGGCATACCATATGCCGTCGATTTCGATCACCCCCTGTACAACACAATTCATATCATTACTTTGCTGTGGAGTACGACCATGTAAGAGATCAGTGGGTACAAACCCCTGAAGAGCCAGACTTTTTGGTTCTTTTGGGACGACAATCCATCCTTTTCCCTCGACAGGCTGCTTAGGCCGTACCATGATGCTCTTTCCAAGCAAGGATTCTACTGCCTTGGCAGCCTGCTCATGTGGGTCCTGGGGAAGAGGTTCTTTTGGAGTTATTTCAGGAGGATCTGTCATCGTAGTATCTTCGCTATGTTCCAACACCATTCGCCCATAACCGCTTGAGGTTTTAGCTCCCACGCCTATTTCCCACAGAGCAAGTTTGAGTATTTTGAACGTGGCTGTAATCCATGTAGCAGGACCAGCAAGTGCTATGAGGTAACGCCCTGTTGCACTGAGAAATGGTACCGGGTTGGGGCTATCCCAGTCAGCAGGAGGGGTATTAGTATTTTGATAATACTTTTCATGATGGACAGTGATGATATCCGGCCAGAGTGCTTTGCCATCGTGACCCGAACCAGGCTCATACAATGCATCAAAAAAGGTGATATAGCCAGCATGATCTGTATCTCCAAAGAGTATCTGGTAAGCCGCACTCTGTTGTCCCCATTTATCGTTAAGATGTTGTCGAGTATAACTGGCAGCTAAACCCTTTAACGCACTCCCTGGAATAAAGGGGGTACCATATGTACGATTCAGGGTAACCGCTGTTTCGAGGACACTCTCATCACCTAAACCAACAATCATACGTCCCTGTACTTGAGCCATACGGCAATTGGCACCATAGGAAGCAAGCGCCTGTTGCCAACGTTGGTAACAGTGTTGGTATGTCGGTGGTTCAGCAATATTGGCAGCATGGCACAAGTGTTGAGCCTGTGGTGTACCTGCTGCATCGGTAATGGCCACATTCCGTTGTGGTTGCTTTGGGAGATATTTATCCAACCACAGCCCCACATGCTGAACCGCATCTCCATGAACACTGCTCAGGGCATTGCGACGACTATCCATTAGTTGTCTCCTTCTGAGTTCTCTTCACCAGCCTCTACCCCTAACACCGATTGGGCGAAGCGTTTATACCAGAGCAATGCATCCAGAGCTTGCTGGGTTAAGCGCATATACTCATTCAACTCGACAGTTCGGCTTTGTTCAACCAGATTTTGGCAGTTGATAGTTGTGGCAAGATGGTTCAGCAATAACTGATGCGGGGGTTTGCCGCGTGCTTCAACAAAAGCAAGTGCCTGGGCTAATCCAGCGGTACGGATAAGCACCGGGAGTTTATGTGCGATGGAACCATACTCTTGCTTCTGTTCTGGATTAGTAGCAATTGACTGTACCTGTTCAAAAATCGTTGCAGCATATTGTTGATCACGGGTGTGCATGTTACCTCCTTTATCTGAGATTGACTTGGCAGAGACCACGCCCAACCGTTGCTTTCCCACCGAACTGAAGCTGTTTTACCGGTCAGTTTTCTGATAACATCAAATACATCAACCCCATTTTTCTGAGTGTGTTTGATCGGCACATGCATTACCAGACCATAGAGGATGGTTTCGGTTGGTAGAGCTTCTTCATACCATAAACCGCCGGTCTGCACCGTTTTGGTATCTTCCTGAAGTTTGATGCGAGCGGTAATATCAGTAGCTGTTTGTAACAGAAAGGCAAAAACATCATCGTGTACAATACAGAGACGTTGCTCAAAGATCGTTTGCCATTGAGTATTATTGGGGAAGAGTTGCTCCTTGAACCATGTTGCCCAGATACTGGTATCAGCATCAGTCCGTGCATTCAGGTCCAGGTCTTCCAGGTAAACCTTTGTTTGTATACGCAATGCACAACCAGTTAAGGCAATCTTGCATTCACTGGTATTGGCGGTTTGAGGCACATTAGTATCTCGAACATTTATTCCTTGCGGTAATGTAACCTCCTTTGCATCGCGGACAAAGCGATGGAGTATGTAGGGACATGTCACCCAGGCAAATGTTCCAGCCAGGCTACGAATAGGTAAAAAGAGGAGACGTTGATCAGAAAACACTGCCGATCCGGCATGTTCATCGGCGTTACTGGTCTCTGGGCCAAAAACTATTTTGCACTCTTTTGTATTAGTACAGCTGTCACGTAGGGACCCCTTGACCGATGAACCCGGTACATAGGGTATATTCGTTGCCTTTTCACGGGCAATTGGAAGATCGATAACCCCAACCCCCTGTCCCGTGCCAGCATGCAACGGTGAAAGGGCATGAACAAAAAGTAGTCGTGTTTCCATGTTCTAGTTCTCCTTACAAAAAGTTGAGAAAGGCTTGTAATACATTTGGATTGCCATTGAGTGGTGGTATTTGTCTGGCTTCAGATGTTGTCACGGTCCTTTGTATCGGATGTACCCTAGTATCTGCTTTTAACCGCAATTCTCGTGGAACCATACTGCCCTGTAAAATGACTGCCAGACCAATCGCACGGTCGTTCCAAACCAATGGCTTTAAGATTAATGGACTGGCAAAGCGATCATTATCTGAGTTTATCTGAAGAGTCATATTCAAACCAGGATCATGTGGCATATGAAAGACGATAGGAAGACCAAACGCTCCACGGGGAGCCGCATCAATTGAACGTGTCGCATGTGGTCCACGCTGGCTCTTACCAGCTTTTGTACGAATGGCATTTGGTTCGGACCAGTCACTATGTCCATAAGGGTCAATATGACCTGTATGTTTGTTGCGGCGTTGTTGGCGAAATCTTTTAAGCTTCTCAATGAGAGAAAGCCAAACAATGCTGGGCGAATCGTCTTTCTGTTCAGGTTTTTTGAGCCTAACTGTATTTGGAAGAGATGCACCAGGAGCAATATAAGGAAGATGGGGAATAGTAGCTGTATCTCCTGTCCACGATCCGTGATGGACGTAACGGCACCATTGTTTAAGCAACCATGCATCTACTTGCTCTGATGGTACAGGAACGGGTTTTGTATTTATGTGTGTACATTGAAGTGATCCAAATCCCCTTCTAGTCCGTGCTCCAATACCACCGAAGATTTCCCATGCCCAGAGTGCTCCTTCAATATCATCAATGAGTGATGTTCCATCAGGCAGTAATTTCGGATAGATGATGGTAAGATCAAATGAAACACCTACTTGTACTGATTTTAAAGGCGTTTTTGATCCCCATGTTTTTACTTCCGCTTCGGTTGGTTGAAGCGGAAATGCTGCATAAGGATGTACAATACTTCCTTGGCGTGGATTTAGACGGCCTCCTTTAATCTCAAAGGGATTATCTTTTGTTCCATTCTGAAGTGTTTGGACATGGATTTGTACTTGTGACGGTCCCTGTTTACCATCTTTGCTTGCGGGGGCACCCCAAATAAGATCCTCACGTGCTTTCATCTCTGCGAGATTGCCGTTAAACTGCCCACCTCGACAGGCTCGCCACCAGAAGCGCAATTGTCCGCGAATACTGCTCCCGCGAATGATCGTGACCGGATCATGCTCTCCTGTGCTCACACCACCGCCAAACAACGGTGTGATCAAACGGTAAGTCCGTACTTGTGTGATATAACCGGCGGTCTTTTTAGTCACTTCTGGCGGTGACCCTGGGTCTTTTCTGCTCATGTGCCTATCCTCCTTTTTTGTTTAAGCTAGTTTTCCATCCCAATGTCCTAAAACTGCTAGTCCAAAACCATCCAGACGATCTTGCGGATCATCGCTGATACATTGCATCCAGATAGCCTGTATCCAGGATTGAATGGCATCTTTGTCCTTAGCTCCTTCAAAGTTGAGAAAGAACACAGTACCAGCCGGTGCAAGACGGCGTGTTGGTTTGGGCGCTCCTTTCCCGTTGTTTGCTGCCATATCCCAACCAGAGATCACCTGTGCCCGCTGGATCGCTATCGCCTTTATCTTGGGTTGTACACCAGCATGGGTAAGTGTTTTGAGCAAGGGTTGATACCCATTTTGGAAACAGGCCGGTGTGAGTAGCACGAGACGACAGGCTTCAGACTCTGCAATACGTGTCCAAAGGTGTTCTGGACAACCTGGAAGTTGTTCTTCCTCGGTATACTTCCACCAGTTCATCAGACGGCGTTCACCCCCGAGTGGAGCAAAACCACCTGTGCCTCCATTAAAATTTGCCAGGGGATCACCGGTTGCAACTGCAAGCGCTAGTCGTGTCCGTTTGATGTGCTGCTCCGAATACTGATGTGTAAATGCTAAGCCGCTGGTCTGAAAAAGGGCACCCTCAGAAGCTGTCTGGGTATCCCCTTGAATGCTAACATGCATGCGTGTTTCGGTTATAGGGCCATTGTGTCCTAGCTTATTCGGCACAATAGTTGTTATCTGCGTTGAATCGAGAAGCCATTGTTTAAATTGCTCCCAATACCAGAACCGAGGAGCATCACGTGATACTTTGCGCGGGTCAGGACACACCTGCCCAACAAGGTGGTCTAACCCGTCAGGAAGATTGGTGATGTGGTTAGCTGGGGTATTGAGTGGAACGAGCCGACGTAGGTCAAGCTGTTTATCTTTATCAAAGATGACAACATCAGCTGGTGCCGGAACCAGCCAGCGTAATGCATCGGTATCATTCAATTCGATCAGAAGTGGACCTCGGATACCAATTTGCTTAACCCGTTGGATATTGCTGTCATTTGTATCAAATGTACCATTTTTATCTACTCCTGCCCGACTTCGGATACCACCAGCAATCGTTGATGGAAAAGGAAATGGCAGCGAAATTGCCCGTGCACCTGGGTTAGGACCAAAGGGTCTTCCATCTCGTACAATCAGGGGGTCTCTTGGTTCAATGATCCACAGTGGCATTGATCGTGTTCCTTTCTTGTTTACCTTCAGCCAGATCCCTCGCACGGGCAAATTCACGTGCAACAATGAGTTCATCCGCAAGTTGTCGGATCGATGGTATCGTATCGATCAGCGTATGCAACCTCTGGATAGTCTCTTCTGGAAGTTTTTCATGTCCCGATTGTCCCCGTTTGCGTTTGATAATACGTTTTGCCTCAAAACGCAATGCCAACTTTGTTATATCATCGCCAGGGATTTCCAGACGTTCGGCTATATCAACCAGGTTATAGGCGGCATTATCAGGCAGCGTATTGGAACGATGCAGTTGAATAAACTCATGCAGGCGTGTATCAAGTGCTCCCCACTTGTCAGCCACTACCCGATCAGCACCACTACGTTTGCTCACTGCGATCGCAAGAGCATCTTTTCCCGATATTGCCTTGGCTCGTTTTTCTGCTTGTCGTGCGAGATCTAATGCATCTGAAAGTGGCTCAATATGATGGCTTACGGCCACCCCTACAGACAGTGAAGGACGCACGACCTGTTGTTGTCCATTTTCTGAAATCTGCGCTTCAAAATGTCCCATTGTATCCCGAAACGTATTTGCTAATTCTTTGGCACATGCCAAAACGGTATGCAATGGTAAGAGTGCAAGAACGTCATCACCACCGGCGTAGAGCAACGCACCAGCACGCTTCCCTTCAACAATAGCCTTGACCTTTCTGGCAAAAGCACTGAGCGCCATTGAAAGTTCCTGATGTTTCTCAAGACTGTCCATAGCATCAATGACTTTACCCATATTATCGCCGTCTGCCAGCAGAAGTGCATAATATGGGAGAGGATGAATCACGTGTCCCAACAGAGCATCAAGAAACTCTCGTAATGCTCCTTTAACTTGGGCTATATCATCAGTAGGTGTTCCCTCAAGAATATCATTCAATCGCTCTTCAAAGAGTAATGAGCCATCATATCCTTGAAGCGTGGAATGAATTGAGGGGTTTTTTATGTATCTACGGGCAATTTTTTCACTATCGATCAGTTCTTTTCGTAGTGCTGATTCTTGTAAGCAATCCAGATAGCGTTTCCAATGATCTGCTATACCATCAACACCTGCTAAACGTGCTATAAGCGGTAGTGCTGCCACATGCGAAGTACTCATAAAATGTGCCTCATCTCCCTGACTCCCATGGCGTTTGAGTAAGTCAACTCCCGAAAGACGCTCAGCCTGCCCAGCACCATATTGCCTGTGAAGGTCCTGAATTTTGCGTTCACGCTCAGATTTTGAATCATCACGTTTGGGGTAGCTTGTTTCTGGTATGACGGACTCTCGTTGACCATCAAGAGATGATTTAGGTTTGTTGCTTGACCACGTCACTGGACGAAAATCGCGTGTGGTCTTGCGAGCAACCATCAATGCTTCGACTTCCTGTCGTGCTGTTGCATATGCTTTGGAATCAGAAGAGATTGGCACCGTAGCCCAGAAGATTTCGAGCATATCATCAACCTGTGCTTTGGCAATATCACAGGTGTCGAGCTTGCCCTTAATTCTTGTAAACGTATCCTTATAAATTCTATCGAGACGACACTTGACTGCCTGTTCAACGTCTTTTACCAGGTTCTGAGTTGTTGCAACTGGAACCCTTGCCAGAATCTTATTTGTCACATTAAAATCGCTTCCTGGCTGTAAATCTTCTTCCAATTCCTGTGGAGCAGGAAAAATAAGGGTACCATTATGCTTATAGATGGCATAGGCAGCCGCCTTAGAAAGTTCACTCAACAGCCACGACCCAAACCAGAGATCACGGCTACGACGGGCACTCGCAATAAAATCTTGTACTGGCCCGATACTTATCAGAATCAGCGCATCCATAGAACTCTATCCTCCTCACAATCCCCGGTGTAGACATGTAAATCTCTTACATGATCACTTTTAAAATTTGTTGTAACCATATGCATCAATCTCGCCCCATCACATACAACTCAATCTGCTCGCTGCACCCCATACCCACCATGCCCAAACACACACGCCTTGCCCACATGCACCACACTCCCCGCCAACAACACCGTCCGCACCGCCGGCCCAACATCATGCAGCACCGCGCTGCCCAGCAACCCGCCCAGCTTCATCGTCTGCGGGCGCTCCGGCCGCCCCGATGTGCGCTCCCAATCCCACCAGTGAACCTGCTCCTCGGTTACCTGTATCGTCGCCGCCTGCTCTACCACCGGGCGATAATCCTCATCCCACG
>JAAURD010000242.1 GCA_012034075.1 Chloroflexaceae bacterium
TCATCGGCATAGATTTTACGTTCGACATAGCTGGGCAAAAACGCACCAGCATCGTCGCGGCTCCATCCCCAGGGTGGTCTGGGTCAGGTCGTTCGTGCCAAAGCTAAAGAACTCGGCGACCTCGGCAATCTTATTGGCAACCACGGCCGCACGTGGCAGTTCAATCATCGTACCAACCAGGTACGCAAACTGAACCCCGGTCTCTTGCTGCACTTCGCTTGCAACGCGCCGGACGATTTCTTCTTGCAGCTTCAGCTCGGTCTGCGTCCCAACCAGCGGGATCATCACTTCAGGATGCACCTTCACGCCATCTTGCTGCACCGCAACGGTTGCTTTAAAGATAGCTCGTGCCTGCATTTCGGTAATCTCGGGGTAGGAGATACCCAGACGGCAGCCACGGAACCCCAGCATCGGGTTGGATTCGTTCAAGCCATCAACCCGTGCCTTCACCCGCTCAAACGGCATATTGAGTTTTTTCGCCAGCGCGGCAATATACTCATCGCCGTGGGGCAAAAATTCGTGCAATGGCGGATCGAGCGTGCGAATCGTCACCGGCAGGCCATCCATCGCCCGGAAGATACCTTCAAAGTCGGACTGCTGCAACGGCTCGATTTTCGCCAGTGCGGCACGGCGCTCTTCGATCGTATCGGCCAGGATCATTTCACGCACGGCATCGATACGGTCACCCTCAAAGAACATATGTTCAGTACGACACAGGCCGATGCCCTGTGCACCGAAGTTGCGAGCAACCCGTGCATCTTGCGGCGTATCGGCATTGGCACGCACACCGAGCTTGCGGAACTCATCGACCCATTCCATAAACGTGGCAAAGTCACCGGAGAGTTCTGGTTCGATGGTGGGAAGTTGCCGACAAACACCTCACCAGTGCTGCCATCGAGGGTGAGCCAGTCGCCCTTCTTAATGGTGGTACCACTGACTGCGACACTCTGGGTGGCGTAATCAACGCGAAGCCCACGGCGCCGGCCACACATGGTTTGCCCATACCACGAGCAACCACCGCAGCATGGCTGGTCATACCGCCACGAGCGGTTAACACTGCCTGCGCTGCGACCATGCCATGGAAATCTTCCGGAGCGGTCTCGGTGCGCACCAGAATAACCAGTTCGCCTTTGGCGGCGAGCATTTCGGCTTCATCCGGGCTAAAGACGGCCTTGCCGGTCGCAGCGCCGGGTGAGGCAGGCAAACCCTTGGTCACGGCAGCAAAATTGATTCGCTCTTTCGGATCGATCATCGGGTGGAGCAACTGATCGAGCATCGCCGGTTCGACCCGTTGCACGGCGGTGGCTTTGTCGATCAAGCCCTCTTTGACCAGATCGACGGCGATTTTTACCGCGGCCGGGCCGGTGCGTTTGCCATTGCGGGTCTGCAACATCCACAGGTTGCCACGCTCAATCGTAAACTCCATGTCCTGCACATCACGGTAGTGGGTCTCGAGTTTGGTGGCAATGTCGACAAACTGCTGGTAGACGGTTGGCATGCGCTCACCCAGACGGCTAATTGGCTCTGGTGTGCGAATACCAGCAACAACGTCTTCGCCCTGCGCATTGACCAGATACTCACCAAACATCAACGACTCGCCCGTGCTGGGGTTGCGCGTAAAGGCGACACCGGTCGCGCTGTCATCACCCATATTGCCAAAGACCATGGTCTGGACATTAACCGCGGTGCCGAGGCTATCGGGGATGCGATTGACCCGGCGATAATCGATGGCGCGGCGACCATTCCACGAGCGGAAGACCGCTGCAATCGCCTGGCGCAATTGTTCCAGGGGGTCTTCAGGAAAATCAATACCCTTTTCGGCTTTGATAATCTGTTTAAACTTCTCGGCAATTTCGGCGAGTTCATCGGCAGAAAGATCGGTATCCTGACGCTGATCGTAGCCTTTGGCTTCATTCATGACATCTTCAAATTTTTCGCCGTCAACGCCCAACACAATTTTGCCAAAAAGTTGAATAAAACGACGATAGGCATCTTGGGCAAAGCGTGGGTTATCGGTCAGTTTGGCCAGGCCCTCAAGCGTTGCCTGGTTCAGGCCCAGGTTCAAGACGGTATCCATCATGCCGGGCATGGAGAATTTGGCGCCACTGCGCACCGAGACGAGCAACGGATTAGCCGGGTCGCCAAAGGTTTTGCCAGTCTGTGCTTCAACATCTTTCAGTGCTTGCAGGGTCTGATCCCACAAGCCCTCGGGCAATTGTGATCCCGATTCATAGTAGGCATTGCATGCCTCGGTGGTAATGGTAAAGCCAGGTGGTACTGGCACCCCCGAACGAGTCATTTCGGCAACACCAGCGCCTTTGCCGCCAAGCAAATCACGCATGGTGGTGTCACCCTCGCGGAACAGGTAAACCCATTTCTTCGACATAGACTCTATCCCTCCTTCACATTTCCAGTTTATAGACACTTCGCTATCGCAACAACACCCAGGCAAGCACCTGTTGCTGGCCTGCCGAGGTGTGTGTCCCAAACAGCCAGCCACTGCTGGCTGCGGTCTTGTTCAACGGCTGCGCTCACACTGCACACCGTGCCCACTAGTATAGCATAAGATAGAGCAAACATTGTAAATGATCGAATGGTTCTGACAATTGGTTCAAGGTACGTGATATGGAGCGTTGGAGCGCTTTGCGCTTCAACGCTTCGATCGCTCAGATCGCTTTGCGCTTCAAGGTTTATACGTCCAACTGCTGTTTGGTTTTTTCTTCCGCTTCGCGTGACTCTCCCTGCGCCATTTTAACTGCCTCGGCCTGCTCACGAAACGCGTTCGACAAAGCGGTAATGGTTTGGAGTTCACGCTGCAGCAAATCGCCGATACGGCTGTGATACGACTTCTGGGTATATTCCAGGCGACTAAATTGACGCCCTTGTCGATGATCAAGCTCACGTACCACGCTATCAACACGCTCAAGCCAGGCGGTGAGCTGGCGCAAATGCTGCTGATCAACCTCTTGTAGCGCTTCTGTTTTTTCGTTCACCTGCTGGCGTAAGTCCTCCAGACGATCCTGGTTCATCATAAACCACTCGGTTGATACACGCTCAACGCGCTTGATCTCGGTTGTGATATCTGGCAACTGTTTGCCAATCTCGGTAATTTGTTCGGGCAATGACTCGGCAAACAGGCGGATGCGTTCTTGCAAATCATCAATTCGCGCAATCCGTGATGCATGTTCATCCAGGATACCATGCACGCCTGATACCAGCTGCTGGCCTTCGATCACCTGGCGCCGCGTACTCTGTTTTTCGACCTGAAATTCTTCGCCCAGCCGGCGGATTTCTTGCAGGCTGATCGCATCGGCCTCACGCAAACGATCAAGTTGCATACTCAGCTGGCGTTGGCGCTCTTCGTCTTCTTTAATCTGGGCTTGCGCTACCAACAATTTTTCTTCTACTTCTTCAATCCGCGAGAGCCATGGTGTCACAAAATCGCGATCCTGCTTGCGAGCCTCGGCCAGTTGATGGATTTGCACTTGCATTTCGCGGATCGGTTTGACCTCTTCTTCCGTGCGAATCACTGCTGTGGAAACCTCTTTGCGTAGTTCCACAATATCCCGTCGCGTCCGTTCGACCATGCGGGTTACCTCTTCGGCATGCTCTTGAAACAGCGATTGGACCTGGGTCGTCAGTACCTCGGTCTTGCGTGACTGTTCCATGGCCCATTGATACTTGCTATGCTGATCTTTAATCAGCCGCCGCAATTCATCAATCTGGCCCTGTAAATACATAATCTGCGATTGCTCGTGCGAGCGCAGGCGTTCTTCTTCATATTTTGCCGATAAATCGGATTTGGGGGGCATGTATCAGTCTCCTCTGCCCAGCGCAACCAGCGCGGCAGTTAACTCAATATCACCGGTATAGAGTGCACGGCCGACAATGGTCGCTTCAACCCCAAGCTCAGCCAGTTGCAACAAATGATCAATTGAGGCAATGCCGCCACTGGCGACAATCGCCGGCCCATCTGGATGCAGGAGTGCCCGAAGAGCGGCGTAATTTGGTTCGGTCAGCGTGCCATCGCGCAAAATATCGGTATAAATGACGCGTGCGACCCCGACTTCCGCCATATGCCGAATCAATTCGGTCGCTTCTATATTGGCTGTTTCAGTCCAGCCTGCGGTTGCCACACGGCCGTGGCGTGCATCAACCCCTACGATGATGCTGTTGCCAAAACGCGAAACCATGCGCCGTACCAGTTCAGGATCATGGACTGCGACGGTGCCCAGAATAATGCGGTCAATCCCTATCGAAAGCGCGGCAGCGATATCCGACTCGCGCCGCAAGCCGCCACCCAGTTGCACGGGTATCGTGACCGCCTGCACAATCGCAATGACGGCATCGGTATTCACCGGCCGGCCGGCCCGCGCACCATCAAGATCAACCACATGGATGCGACTAGCACCCTGTTCGGCCCAACGTCGTGCGACCATCGCCGGCGATGGATCATACACTGTCGTCTGCGCAAAATCGCCCTGATAGAGACGTACACAGACACCACCTTTAATATCAATCGCCGGTATCAGCTCCATTCACGTTTTCCCTACATATCGCTACAAAGTTGCGTAACAACTGCAAGCCCCAGCGCCCACTTTTTTCGGGGTGAAATTGCACTGCTGCCATCTGCTGTCGTATCACCACGCCGGAAACGCCATACCATAATCGGTCGTCCCGGCCACAAGCGACGGATCCGCTACATCACAATAGTACGAATGCACAAAATAGAACTCGCTCTGGTTGGGTATTTCGGCAAAGAGCGGATGATCGCGCGTCTGCTCCTGATAGTGCAGCTGGTTCCAGCCAATATGTGGCACTTTCTGGCCGCCTGGCAGGCGTCGTACTGTTCCGGCCAGCACATCCAGACATGGGTGCAACCCGAACTCCTCGCTCTCCCCACACAACACTTGCATGCCAACGCAGATGCCCAGAAACGGTCGCCCCGACGCTATTACCTGCGGCAACACCTCGGTCATGCCGAGCTGTGCCAGACTTTCCATGGTATCACGCGTTGCGCCCACACCGGGCAGCACCACTGCCGATGCTGTGCTGACCACGGCAGCGTCGTCGGTCACTTCAATCGCCGCACCGAGATGCTCAAATGCCCGGACGACGTTGGGTAAATTGCCGGCACCATAATTGATGACTGTTATCATACGATTTGTGCTTTAGCCTCCCAGGGCGGCCGCAACCAGCGGATGCCGCTTCTGCAATGCTTGAATCACGCCATCCACCGCAGGCTCTGGCGCTTTAATCGTTCCCAGCGTATCTTCCTCAAATGGCCGACCAAGCAAGACACGCAACGATGCAACGACACATGCCCCGATAGCATCCAGGTTATACCCGCCCTCAAGCAGCATCACCAATTTCCCATCGCAGACCTCGCTCGCCAGATCCAAGAGCATCTGGGTCATGCGTGCGTACCCCTCGACCGATACTACCATGGGACCGATGGGATCACTCCAGTGGGCATCGTAGCCGGCCGAAATCAGCAACAGCTGCGGCTGCCAGGAGCGTAACGTCGGGATAATCACCTCGCTGAAAATCTGGACATACCCGTTGTCACCTACCCCTAACGATAGTGGCACATTCAGGGTGCTCCCCTGAGCATCGCCGTCGCCCTGCTCATCAAGCAGACCGGTACCCGGATAATACGGCGATGCATGCGTCGAACAGTACAATACCTTCGGGTCGCGATAAAAGATATCCTGGGTGCCATTGCCATGGTGAACATCATAATCGACAATCGCTACTCGTTCTAAACCCAGCACCTGAAGCGCATACCGCGCTGCCACCGCAATATTGTTGATCAGGCAGAACCCCATCGCGCGGTTGGGCGTGGCGTGATGCCCAGGTGGGCGCACCAGCGCGAACCCATTCTGGCATTCGTTGTTGAGCACGGCTTCGACCATGCGCACGGCCCCGCCGGCAGCCCAGACCGCAGCCTCCCACGAATGGCTATTCATATAGGTATCCGGGTCGAGATTGCCCCCACCACTCCGACCAAACTGTTGCAGTTGTTCCAGATAGTGCCGGCCATGCACTGCCTCCAGTTCGCTATCGCTGGCAGCCCGTGGTGTTAAGATCAACACATCGCTTTCATTGCGCAGTTGACTTTTCTCCAGTGCCCGCTCAATGGCCTGTAATCGCTCCGCTCGTTCGACATGATACGCTTCCGTGTGCGCTAGATAGCGCGTGTCTGTTACTATCGCCGTGGTCATGGTGCTCTTTATCCTTGCTCACAATACCCCGTGCAGCCAACTGCTACTTTCTACGTGTTCAGATGTACTCGAAAGTTTGCCTTACTCACGTTTGAAATTCCTGTTTCATCCTGCACTGCGCTCTCAAGCGAACGTCTTACACGCAGTCCACAGGCGTGTTTTACGTCCCGACGTAGCCACGACCGGGGACGACCAGTGTATGACTGGTGGCATGGAAAGGCGATCTGGTTGCTTTCGTCTTTCCAATCCTTCTGAGTGCCCCGTCTCGCATCCACCCGCCCCAAAGGGCCTTTTTTAAACGTGGGCAGCGCAACCGGGGGTCTCTCGAAGCCCTTCATCAGCGTTACAGAGAACTTGGCTTTCGCCCCCTGTCGCCTCTGGGAAAAAAGTCATTCCGCATCCTGTTGTTCTCTTCTCA
>JAAURD010000243.1 GCA_012034075.1 Chloroflexaceae bacterium
GGGCGTGGGGCGAGTGCTGGCCGAGCGGCTTGCGGGGGAGATTTCGCGCAGCGGCACGTATCCGACGGTTGTGGAGACGAGCCAGCTCGACCGGATTGTGCGCAAGCGAGACGAGTCGCTGGCGGCGGATTTCGCGCGGGATCAGCAACTGCGGCAGGACGTGCTGCAGGTGGCGCAGGTGGTGATCCCGCCGCCGCCGAAGAAGTCCCATTCGTTGGGGAGCCCGAGCATGCGCGGGCTGGCGCCGGCAATCGCTTCGACATTTTTGACACCTTGGGCGGTTTCGAGCAGGGCATGGAGCAAAATAGGCTTCTGAATCTGGTAGCGGGCTTCGAGCAGGGCTAGATACTGATCGACAAAATGGATATCCCAGACGCCTTCAACTTTGGGGATCATAATCACATCAAGTTTGTTGCCAATGGCCTCGACAATGCGGGTCATATCATCCAGAAACCAGGGGCTGTTTAAGGCATTCACCCGCACCCACAGGGCCGTGCTGCCAAAATCGGTGGCGCTGGCAACTTCGACAAACCCTTCGCGGGCGGCTTCTTTGGCATCCAATGGAATGGCATCTTCCAAATTGCCGCACAGCACATCTACCTGCTTTGCGGTATCTGGAATGCGGGCACGAATCTTCTCGATATGCGGCGGAAAGAAATGGATCATGCGCTCCGGTCGTATGGGTAGTTCGTGCAATGGTTGCGGTGCGCCAATGGCCAGTGGCTTGTAGAAATGAATTGGTGATTTCAACAGTCTAACTCCCTTCCTAACACTGTCTTTGCCTTAATCGGTGGCTGGACCAGCCACAATCCCATCATCGTGCAATCTGCCGACTTCGGTCTCGCTGAGCCCGAGCAGAGCGAGCAAAATCTCATCGGTGTGCTCACCCAGGCGTGGTGCGGGCATGGCCGGCACACGCGGCACCCCGCTAAAATCAATCGGCGTTGCCGGTGTCAAATACGTGCCGATGCCAGGTTGCTCCAGCATGCCAAACATGGGGTTGTCGGTAGAGCAATCCGGGTCGGTTGCTATCGCCTCGCGCACGGTGCGGTAGGGCCCCCAGGTCACCCGATGCTCCTCAAAAATGGCACGGATTTCGGTCAGCGTGCGGGCGTAGAACCATGGCTCCAAAATCGCCGCAATCTCTCGCCGCAAACGGAAGCGGTCGCCTTCATTCTTGAGATCAAAGCCGAGCCGTGTCGCCATCGCGTTCAGATCATCACCAAGGTTGGTGGCTTTGCACAGACAGCGCCACTGCAAGTCGGTCAGCCCGACCACCATCACCCGCCGCCCATCGAGAGTCTCAAAATCACGACCAAACGCGCCATACAGGTAGTTCCCCTGCTTCGGGCGGTCCTCATCATTGACCATGACCTCGGCGAGCATGCCCATATTGCCCAGCATCGCCAGGCCCACATCTTTCAGCGCAAGCTTGACCAACTGGCCCTGCCCGCTCAAACGTCGGTGGCGTTCGGCTGCCAGCAGGCTCAGCGCAATCATATGGCCGGCGATGAAATCCCACGCGGGCAGGACATGGTTCACTGCATCCGGTGATGTGGTAGGGCCGGTCATAAACGGAAAGCCTAGCTGCGGGTTGATCGTATAATCGACTTCGGACGCGCCATCGCGGCGGCCGGTCAGGTTGACCATAATCAGGTCTGCGCGATGGGCTTGCAACGCTTCATAGCTCAGCCAGCCACGGGCGGGAAAGTTGGTGCTGAAGAGGCCGGCGTTGTCGCCCGGTGCGCAGATCAGTTGGGTGAGCAATTCTTGCCCGCGGGGGTCACGGAAATTGACCATGATCGAACGTTTGCCTTTGTTCAGCCCGGCCCAGAAGAGGCTCTGTTTGGTTTCGTGGGTGATGGGCCATCGTCCATAATCTAGCCCACCGCCAATCGGGTCAAACCGTATCACATCGGCACCAAGCTGGGCCAGCGTCATGCCACCCAGCGGAGCCGCCACAAAGGCCGTGCCTTCCACCACACGGAGACCTTGTAATAGACCGTTCACACGTTCTCCTTCCATTCAGTACAATCACCAGTATCGATCACGCTACACAACATGTTTTTCGTGCAGTTCCGCAATCCGCCGCTCATCCAGACCGAGGAGATCGCTGAGCACCTCGTCGGTATGCTCGCCCAGGCGTGGGCCAGCATGGTTGATCCTCCCCGGAGTTTTGGACATGTTGGGCACCACCGATGGCACCATAATGGTTTCGCCAATGTCCTCAACATCAAGTGCAACAATATTGCGGCGGGCATGGAAATGACGGTCGCCAAAAATATCAGCGATGTTGTGGAGCGCCGCAACGGGAGCGCCGGCCTGATTGCAGCGCTCTAAGACGGCATCACGGGGCAATGAGCCACACCAGTCACGCACAATCTCGTTGACATCGTGGCGATGTTCGATCCGTGTTTTTTGCTCGCCATAGGTCGTAGATGAAGCGAGTTCAGGCCGGCCCATGGCCTCTGCCAGCCGCTCAAAGAGCTTATCGGTGGCGCACGAAATAGCCACCCATTTGCCATCTTTGGTCGGAAAATGACCATCGGGACAGGCAAAGGCATTGTGCGTCGGGCCGTGCCGTTCGCGCACCACGCCATAGGTGCTGTAGGCCGGTGCCAGCTCTTCGGTACAGCGAAAGATCGACTCATACAACGCCGCATCAATATATTGACCGCAACCGGTCTGTTCGCGGTAGCGCAGGGCCATCAACACGCCCAGGCAGCCAAACATGCCGGTCATATAATCGGCCAGCGTGGTTGAGCCAGGCGTCACTGGTGTACCCTTGGGCATGCCCGTGAGATAGACAATGCCCCCCACGGCATGGGCCACACGGGCAAAGCCAGGTCGATCCTTGTACGGGCCATTCTGGCCATAGCCGGTAACACGCAGCATAATCAGGCCGGGGTTGATTGCCCGCAGAACATCCCAGCCCAGGCCCCACTTCTCCAGTGTGCCCGTGCGAAAGTTTTCGCAGACAATATCGGTTTTGGCGACGAGTTGCTTAAAGAGATCGACGCCTTCGGGGCGACGCAGGTCAATCGTCACCGATTTTTTATTGCGCGACTCGCTCAACCAGGTCAGCGTATCGCCGCGGCTGGTGGGCGTGCCAAAACGGCGCAAGGCATCACCACCCAGGGGATGTTCGACTTTGAGCACTTCAGCGCCAAATTCGCCCAGAATCGTTGCGCAATAGGGCGCCGCGATCACCGTAGCGACATCAATCACGCGGATGCCATCCAGTGGCAATGGGTTGTGTGTGGTGTCAGTCATAGGTATGTCCTCCCCCTGTGCTTAAATAATCTTGTGTTTGCGCAGTTGCTTGATTTCATCGGCGGTGATGTCGAGAATCTCGCGCATCACCTCATAGGTTGCATTGCCCATGGTCGGGCCAAGGTTGGTGATGCGACCCGGTGTCTCCGAAAGGGTTGGGATAACGCCGGGTATGACCACCGCTTCGGAGCCATTTTCGGCAAATTCGACCAGGTTGCCGCGTGCCTGAAAATGCTCATCCTCAAAGATATCGGCGATGCTATTGACTTTGCCAATCGGCACTTCTTTCTCCAGACAGCGGTGCAAGACTTCATCGCGGGTGAGCGAGCCAACCCACTCAATCACCGTCTGGTTGACGATGTCACGTGCTGCCAGGCGTTTGCGCTGCTCGCCGTAGAGGCTGCTGGATGCCAGTTCGGGCCGCTCCATGGCTTCTGAGAGGCGCTCGAACATTTTGTCGGTCGTGCAGGCAATGGCGACCCAGCGGTTATCGCTGGTGCGAAAATGGCCATGGGGCACGGCGACGAAGCTGCCGGCGCCTTCACGCTCGCGGATTTTGCCAAACAGGCCATAGGCCGCGGCAATCTCATCGAGCAAGCGAAAGATTGCTTCATACGTGCCGATATCGATAATCTGCCCTTCGCCGGTTTGTTCACGGTAGCGCAACGCCAGCATAATGCCGATAGCGCCATAAATGCTGGACACATAATCGGCCAGCGGCAGCGTGCCTGGTACCACCGGCGTTTCACCGGGAAAGCCTGCCAGGTAGGAGAGACCGCCAAAGGCATGGGCAATATGGGCAAACCCGGAGCGGTTGCGATAGGGGCCGGTCTGACCATAGCCAGTTACCCGCAGCATGACGAGACCGGGATTGGCCGCGCTCAGTTCATCCCAGCCCAGCCCCCAGCTCTCCATCGTGCCGGGCCGAAAGTTTTCGACTAGCACATCCGATTTGGCAATCAGTCTGAGAAAGAGTTGCACGCCTTCTTCCTGGCGCAGGTCAATGGTCACCGATTTTTTATTGCGGCCTTCGCTGAGCCATGCCAGCGTGGCATCGTGGCGCCGCGTGGGCGTGCCAAACGTGCGCATCGGGTCGCCCGCGATGGGGTGTTCAACCTTGATCACTTCGGCGCCAAACTCACCCAGCAAGGTTGCGGCAAATGGCCCGGCCAGAAATGTCCCGACATCGATCACCCGAATACCATGCAGCGGCAGCTTCTCTTGATCGGCCGGATGCGGTCGCATAAAGCGAGATTCGCTGGGCAGGGATTCATGCGGCTCATGGGCTTCAGGCGATTGGGGATGATCGTTTTCATGCTGTGGCGTTGGTTCTGTATCGTTCGCGTCTTCTGATGGCTGATGGGCGTCTTGATCAGTCACTCAGCACCTCCTGTTTTGGGTTCAATACCAGTTTGTTATTGTCGTTGCAATGTCCATACTTGTTATCCCTTAGCACAACCCTGTGTTCCCATCTATGATAGAGCACCTTTGTTGTTTATATGACATTCCAAATGAAACATCGGCTCTCATCTGCTGGTAGCAGTCTGGGTCAAACAGAACGCTGGTATGGAAGGGTGTATCTTGGAAACTCCTCACTCTGTCTTGCTCAAGGATAGAGTGAGTTACGTCCGGGTTACAGTTTTTCAACGCCCCTACTATACCATAGAAATGTGCGAATGACAAATAGCACAGGTTTGCCTCCGGCTGGTGGTATACTTCATACCGATGGCATACCAACACCATGGAAAGAGCGTCTGAGAGTTCCTTTAAAGCCCACAAAAAGGCATGCGAAGGATACATAGGTTTTACAAAGGAATGCGTGTAATGCATAGCTTTTCACCGGAGTATCAGACACGATACGAAGACACCAGCGGCACAATGATGCGTGACCGCTGGTTGGTCGGTAGTGTGGTGCTTACGGTGTTGTGGTATGCTGCCTGGTCGGTTTTTGTGGTGTATACGGATCGCCCGCTCGATTATTATGTCTATGTGATTGCGGCAGATGTGCTGGGTCGTGGTGAGAATATCTACCAACTGACGGACTATGCGCCGATTGCCGAACGGTTGGGCATCACCAACTATACGTCGCCCTATCAATACCCACCACTGACGGCGTTGCTGGTGTGGCCGCTGCTGCTGCTGCCCTTGCGGCTGGGCGCTCTGGTGTGGGTTTTTGGCAGCGGCCTGGCAGCCCTGCTGAGTGCGCTCCTGTTAGCGCGACACGCACTCCGGCGCTGGCAACGGCGGGTGATACTACTGGCGCTGCCGGGCTTTGTGCCGGTGTTGGTGACGCTGCATGCGGGCCAGGTGAATGCGCTGGTGTTGCTGGCGACCACGGTAGCGCTGCATTGCTGGTACCAACGACGAGCAGTGGACGGGGGGGTGGCACTGGCGCTGGGTCTGTGGCTGAAGCCGCTGGCGATTGCGCTGCCGTTGCTGCTGCTCTGGCGCTGGTGCTGGCGAGCGTTGGGGGCGCTGGCGGCGACCAGTCTGCTGGTGCTGGCGGCGAGCATCATAGCCTTTGGGATAACGCCAGTGCTGAGTCAATCGAGTGGGCCGGCGAGCCTAGATTTGACCAGTGTGCCGACCAATCCGTCGCCGCCGATGCAGCATCTGCGTGCGCTGGTGAGTCGCTGGTTGCTGCCGCATGAGACGGGAGCGCCTGTGTTTGTTGCACCGCAGCTTGCTGAGTCGGTCTTTGTGGGCCTGCTGCTGGTGTTTGCGCTGGCGGTTCTGGGCTTGCTGTGGCCGTCCGGTCGGCATGAGCGCGGATTAGATTTGGAGATCGCGATGCTGATCGTGACCACGCATTTGCTGGCGCCGTTGACCTGGTACCACCATTTGACGATGCTCTTTATTGCCTTTGCGGTGTTGATCGCCCGCTGGCATCCGTGGCAGCAGTATCGCGGGCGGTTGCTGTTGCTGGCACTGGCCTATTGCGCTTTAGGCGTGCATGGGCTGTTCTGGAAGCAGCTGGTGGGCATGACGATGTTGCTCGATCTGGGCACCTGGTCGTCGGTGGTGTTGTGGGCATTGCTGGTGTGGCAGCTGTGGGAAGAGCGAGGTCAGCGATCAGCGATCATACCAAATGGCGTTCATCGATATGAGACATAGGTGCGGCTTGGAAGCGTTGCAGCGTTGCAGCGCAAAATGCACAATGGAAAGGAGCATGTGGAACGTGGAAAGCAATTGAATGGAAAACGATGAACGCTGATCGGAACACGATGAATAATCGGATGTCAGGCTGCCCAGGCGCTGTTATGCAGAAGACCACTGCGTGCGACGGCCCAGCTTGTACCCCCAGGATTGCGCACTCCGTTACCCCGACCCTGGTTGAGTGGGCAGCAG
>JAAURD010000244.1 GCA_012034075.1 Chloroflexaceae bacterium
CGTGCGGCTGCAAGCCGCACCTACGATGGCGCTGTCGGCGCGTGGCGACCGGCGTGGCGGTCGTGCGACCGCTGTGCGGCTGCAAGCCGCTACGATGCGCTGTCGGGCGCGTCCGACCGGCGTACTGAAACTGCGTTTCGGTGGTATGCAGGGCTGAACCAATGAGCCGGTCTAGCCGTTCAGGCGTTGGTGGTTCCATGCGGAGGGTCCGGCAGCGGTCATAGAGCAGGGCTTTGAGGCACGCACGATGACGGTCATAGGTCTGGCGCAGGTGGGCTGCAGCCGGGTAGTCAGGTCGTCGGCATCCTGGACGGTAGCCTCGCGGAAGCCGAGGCGCTCGTGAATCTGTGCATGGTGGTAGTGGCTGACCCGACCCTGCCGGTCATACTGGTCGAGGCACTCCGGTGCGACCTCTAGTTGCTGTGCCAAAAAGGCCACCACAGCGGGTGGCACATCGTGGCGGTTCGTTGGAAAGCGGCCCTCCACCTGAAAGCAGGTGAGCAAAACGGCGAAGCCCAGGCAGGTATGGTCGGCGCGGGTCGCCTGGACCAAGGCACGTTCTTCGTCGGTGAGGGTGAAGTGTGCGATCACGTCTTCATGATCCCAGTGACGCTGCATGCGGTCATCCTTTCAATGGTTATTGACAATTCCTCAATAATGCATATTATGAAGGAAAAGACGAGGTGTTGGTCGCAGCGGAGTAAGCCAGAAGGACATGCAGAAACAGTAGGAATGGCAGAATTATTGGGCAATTGTGTAAATCAGGCTCATTTGATTGGAGATATCATCCTACGTATGTAGAATACCTTCTGTAATTGATGACACATCTCTCTATCAACACAGCATCGGCAAAAGTTCGGATATATACTTCGTCAACAGTTTCACAAACAGGACAAGGAAAGGATGCGTTTCCTATGCTTCGTCGATATTCGTTCATATCACTGCTCCTGGTGATACTCCTATTGATGTTCCCCAACGTCTTTGCGGATGGACACGAGAAACGCCAAATCTCTGGGCACAGCTCTGCTGCCTCGGCAGCAACAGATGAGAATACGGCACTCCTCATTGCTCAGCATGCGTTTGGGAACCCCATTGCAGCTGAGAATTATCTCTTTTGGGTCGATCTCCGAGACGAGGAGGCAACAATTTATGGGTATACGCTTGCCAGGCAGCAGGAATTCTTCATTAAGCGCATTGGAAACCCCTCTCATGCGGTGAGTCTCACATCAGATGGAACCACGCTGGCTTGGATCGAGACCATGACCTCGAACCAGCGTATTCAGGGATACGAACTCACAAAACAGCGCGAATACACCATTATGGAGGCACCCGACCGGTATGGGTTCGATACCATTACACTCGATGATTGCACGCTCTAATATGCTCGGCAATCACCAGATGAGCCAGGGGTCTTCGCCTATACCCTGGCAACGGCGCGCCATCAGCAGATCAGTCCCCATGGGTTCGATGTGGTAGCGGCTGCTGGGGTGTTGCTCTGGACCGAAGAAACTGATCTTGATCGCTATCCCCGCTCAACCAAGAGTCTCCAGGTGCTTGCACTTGATAGCTCCCAGGAACCGACGACGGTAGTGACGGCGACGGCAAGCTACTTCAGTGGGTACAGTGTATCAGGTGATACCGTGGTTTATTCGTTTCTTCCCGGTAACAGCGACAGTCGGGTGCATGCTTATGACAGACAGCAGGGAACGCATACTCCGCTGTCCACAGGGGCAGGATTCTACCCTGTGATCCAGGAAACGCAAATCGCCTGGGCAGGAGCAGCTGAGTCTGCAGATGCAGGAGCGAGTAGGATCATGCTGCTTGATCGGATGACCAATACCTCTACACCAATGGTTGAACAGAGCACGACCAAGCTCCAACCCAGAGCCTTACTGGTGGATGGACAATTGCTCTTTACGGTCGCCGATCCGACAACAGGGACGCAAAACCTCTATCTCGCTCATCCTGAGCGTACAGGTTTGCGCTTTTCTCGTACCACTGTACAGGACACAGCAACCAAGACTGCAAATGTCCGCGGTGGGCAAATAGCGGTGAGCGGTCGCTTTCTCATCGTTCCCTTTGAGGAGATAGGACCGAGTGAAAGACATCCAGTACATGGCGTTCAGTTCATTCTCCCGGTGTATGACATCAATGGCGAAACATTTACAAATGACGCACTGGATGCAACGGGTCCCACTGCTGAAGGTGGGGATGGCTCACGAGCCTTTTGGCTTACCAAGGCTTCAAATGAGTTACATGCACAAACGCTGCGCGTTTTTGTGCCGATACCTGGGGAGTCACAGAACCCAGATGGAACCAAAGTCAGCCCAGAAGCCATCTATCGGTTCGCACTTGAGGCAGAGTCTTTGGGCATGCGTCTGGGCATAGTGATTCACAACAGTGGCGATTTTACTATGTTTGGGGATGACTATGAAGGACAACCATTAGACAAAGAAGAATGGTTACGGGAACTGATTCAGGTCTTTGAAGCCAATGGCAAGACAAATCTCATTGCATACATCAGTGCTGACAATGAGATCAACCATCATTGTGACTGGTACGAAGGTGATTGTTACTCTGCCGAAGACACCCTTGTTTATAATGGTAAAACCTATGCTGAAGCAGCCAATCTGTGGGCGTTTAATGTCTATGATATCGTGAAGGATGAAAACCCGGATATCTTAGTGACTGTAGGCATGTCAACGGAGGTCGAAGCTACTGCTGGAGCGCAGACGCGTGCCCTTGATAATTATTTTCGGTCACACGATGAGATTGCCCTCGAAGATTATGTTGACTTCCTCTCACCTCATAATTATGGTGGTGGCGGATACGGTATGTATCAATATATAGAATCGAGTTGGGCTGGACCGGTGGTGCTTGAAGAATATGGGTATGCCACAGACCCATACATTACAGAGTTTAACGAGGAAACGGGGGAAATTGTCGAACGAACATTTTACCGGGAAGGCCCACCTATTTGCCGAACAGACCCATGGGAGATCACGGAAACGGGGGGGCAAGTACGTGAAGAGTGTAGAAATACCGCCTCTGGCTTTACGGAAATAAACATTCGATCTCTCCAGCAACTCCAAGAGGGAGTAGCACATTACGCCGGAGGTGTGGCGTTCATGCTAGTGGACTCAACGCGTAAGGGGGATTTCAGTACTTGTTCATTGGACTCAGAGGGCAGAACGCAACCAGCCTTTGATTACTTTACCGGGTTGTTTGCGATAGGGGGAGATTATTGCGACGGTACCAGGACACAAACCTTTGGAGCAATGAAGACAACAGGATTCCGAGTTTGTATGCACCATAGTAGCAACA
This sequence comes from Chloroflexaceae bacterium, assembly GCA_012034075.1. GTDB lineage: Bacteria > Chloroflexota > Chloroflexia > Chloroflexales > Chloroflexaceae > JAAURD01. The sequence goes on from JAAURD010000244.1 coordinate 3,325, forward strand.
ATGCAGCTATGTGTGGCGAGAACAACGATGAAATGCGTGTCTTTCTTCCCATTATCACTCATTAAATAGGAGTAAATTTCTATATGTGGATAAAATGCTTCATGGGTACAGTGATGGCCATAATCTGGCTGCTGCCTGCGGCATGCACCACTGCGGGATCCCCGCCTATGAGGGACGACAAGGATGGACAAACAGCCAACCAGATCTCTGACACATCCCAGACTATCTTCACATCTGCACCAGTATCAGAACCATCCATTACTCCCATCGATTTGCCGACCGCTACAGTAACTTCGCCCACCAGCACCGCAGGACCCCTGCCCACGCCATTTCCCATTGCGACAGCATCAATAAGCCCTGCCCGGCGTATTGCCATCAACAAAGGAGATCTTGATGCACAAGATATTTATCTTATTCGGGCCAATGGCACCGGCATGGTGCAGCTTACCCATGGCCCCGCAAACGATAAGGTGAGCGGCTGGTCACCAGATGGTACCCAGATTGTGTTTACTTCTGACCGAGGCGGCAATGGGGACATCTATACCATCCATCTAGACGGCTCTAACCTGACCAACCTGACGAACCATCCGGCACATGATGCCAGTGCGCGCTGGTCACCAGATGGCTCACAGATTGCATTTACCTCCAACCGGCATGGCACCTGGGATATCTATGTCATGCAACCCGATGGTTCTGCGGTTATGCGCTTGACGGAAACCCCTGAACGAGAGGTTGGTGTCTCCTGGACCCCAGACAGCACTCGTCTTATCTTCACAACCAAAACGGAGACCGAAAGCATCATTACCATTATGAACGCCGATGGAACTGAGGTTACGCCATTAGAACATGGTGAAGCAGCCACCCTCTCACCAGATGGTACCCGCATTGCCTTTACCGACCTCCGCGATGGGCGCAACGACATCTACACGGTCAATGTTCATGGCACCGATCTTACGAAGGTCACTGATAGTGGAGGAGTAAATAGTAGTGCAGCCTGGTCGCCAGATGGAACGCAACTCGTGTTTTCACGGACGACCAGCGTTTTTTTACATCTTGAGTATGGTATCTACATCGTAAACGTGGATGGATCATTACTCGAGGAGATAGTGACTACACCACAAAGTGATTACATCGTGCGTTGGTCACCGGATGGGGCATATGTATTGTTCGGTGGTCGGTCACTTCAAGATGGGAATCGGTTCGCCGTGCAGTTGCTTGAACTTGAAACCAGAGATTACCGCGAATTATCTCCTGGCTGGACAGGTATATGGGCACCATGATCGAATCCAGGTTGTTGCTTGCAGCACAGCTTGATGCTTTCCTTGCTGATCTGGAACGGCAGGCCCGTCCAAACACCGTCAGCGCCTATCGGTCTGACCTGACCCTGGCTGCGCAGTATCTAACCAGGCCCCTTGACCAGATCGGCATGAACGATGTCGTCACGTTCTTGTCCACTGGCGATGTGTCGGCAACCACCCGGGCCCGTCGTGCCGCCAGTCTGAAACGGTTTTTTGCCTGGGCAGTGCAGCAGGGGCTGCTGCTGACCAAGCCGATGATCAAGATCGAGCGGGTGCGCTTGGATGATCCAGCGCCTCGCGGGCTACGCCGCGAGCAGATCGAGGCGATCTTTGCGGTTATTCCGCGCCAGCAGATGCGTGACCGGCTGCTGTTTCGGCTGATCTATGACACAGGTTTGCGGGTGGGCGAGGCGTTGGGGGTTCATCTTGAACAGGACTTTCGCTTGACAGACTTAAATTGCACATATACGTGGATTACGTAGTTCAGCTCGCAAATAGTCGCGAAACACATCAGCTCGCACCTGATACAGTGTTTTTCCCAATTCTATCGCTTTCACTTTCAATGAGCGCCATGCATGATAACAACAGGCCAGATGATTGCGTTGCGACCGTCCGATGCGGCATTGAAACGTGGCAATTCCCGTCAGTTGCCTCAGCCCGCGATGCAGTTCTTCGCTATTCCAACGCACATTATTCGCGTCTTGAGCAACATGTGCTATTATGGTCGAATCAAGATCATTGGTAATAAACCAGTCAATGTCACCGTTCGTGGCGACGAGCTTGCACAACCGCACCGGAAAGGAAACTTTCTGCAACCGCACAATCACGCCATGCGACAAGCGTTCTTCGGTCCAGTCGATGTCTTCCAACCCGCTGTATCCCTCCTCTTTTGTTATATTAATCCTTCTATTGAGCTCAACCACTGTGTAAAAGGTGCAACCCAATCGGTGCATCAGTTTCAGATTCTCAGCCGAGGCATACCAGATGTCGAACAGAATCGTTTGAGCCGCCAATTGCTTATCGGCCACAGCTGCGATCAGCATCTCCCAAACATGGTCGTTCTTGGTCTTTCCATCTGCATCTGGTGCATAGATGCATCATCAAGGGGTAAAAATCGTCCGTCTGTCCCGTACTATGGACCAAATTGACCACACCAATACCGCGAACCAGCCCATGTTCGGTACCACTGTATTGCCGTTTGACCAAGTCGATCTTCTGTGAATAGCGTTTGTCAAGGACATTATCATCCACAATGAGATATGCCTGTGGAGAGTCCTGCAGCAACGGACAGGACAGTTCCCAGAGCGTGCGGGCGGTGTGGCGCTCGCAACGCAACCCGTCGCAGATCGTATCGTGGCTGACACCATCCAAGTGGTTTGCCATATTCATACAGGTGTCGTTGATCGGCATTGCCAGCCAATATTCAACGTATTGTCGTTTGGTTATCATCCCATGAGTATACCAGCTACATGGCAAAGCGAAAGTCCTGGACATAAAAGAGTTTATGTTATATATGTACTGTGCCATGTTTATATGACTGTTGCAGCTGGTGACACGGTTGTTGGGTCATGGCCTTCAGTGTATTATCCCTCAGATACGCACTGGCAAAGAGCAGGAGTCATCTTTATGATCAAACGCCTTTCTCTGATCGGCGCGGTTCAACCACTAGCGTTTCAGAACATGCCGTAGGAAACGCTCTAGCAGCTGATTGAGCACTGGAAAGCCCGTAGCATCAAACTCGTGGCTGGCACCGGGTACCGTGATAAACCATTTGCGATGGTCCGGGTGCTCACCCGGCCAAACCTCGAAGACGCCATACTGCCCCCCCATACCAGTGCGCATAAACTGCTCTTGTGCGCGTGATATCCAGATGATCGTGCTC
>JAAURD010000245.1 GCA_012034075.1 Chloroflexaceae bacterium
TTCGGTCGGTCGTCAGGTTCGGCGTCTCGGTCGTTTCGGTCGGTCAGCGGGCTCGGTTGGTTCGGTCGGCACGGGCTCGGTCGGCTCAGTCGGTCACGGGCTCGGTCGGCTCAGGTGGTACGATACCGCCTATGAGATCACGAGCAACCACACCAACCTGCAGGTTCGCCACAAAATCGACGGCGAAGATATCATACCCATATCCAGCTTCGAGCGTTGTACCGGACAGATCAATGACAACCGTATCGCTCCCAGCCGGGGTGACGATAATATCATATGTGCCAGCATCGGCTTCCAGTTCAACTTTGCCGGGGTAGGCGAGACCGGCAGCAAGGACGGTACCGTTGGTAAGTTTGACATCGACAGCCGGCGCATCGGGCGACAGATGATACACATTCACACGAGCACGCCCCGGTGGTGGCGGTGTCAGATTCTCCAGGATGATGCGGGCGGTCACTTCGGCAACCGGATTGATTGCAGCAACACTGTAGGCCTGACCGGCTTCAAGTGTGGCAACACCATCGATCACCGCAGCTTCGGGTGGTTGCCCGGCTGGGGTTACCTGAAAACGGTACTCACCGGCGGGTACCTCAATGTAATCAGTGACGGTAAAGAATGGCACAGCGCTCCAAGTCAAGTTCCCATTGACATAGATATCAACGGCCGGGGCATCGGGAGAAGCATGAATCACCCGCACGAACGATGATGTTGGTCCGGGCAATACGGGTGGTTCAGGCGGGGTTGGTGGTGCGGGTGCAAAGACTGGGTCCGTTTCGACGACTTCAATGCGCAAGTCACTGACAAAGCCAACCGCAAAGAAGTCATAGATTCGGCCAGCGGTCAGGGTGGTGCCTGGCAGACTGAGCACAACATCGTCACTGCCAGCGGGCGTCACTACGAGATCATAGGTACCAGCTGGCAATTCCAGACCAGTCACACTGGGGTAGGCAATATTGGAAGCGAGTAGGGTACCATCGGCCAGTTTCACATCCACTGCGGGGGCATCGGGTGAAAGGTGATAAATATCAACACGGGCTTGCCCTTCAGCGGGCATGCTCAAATCCTCATCCACAATAGTACCACGAATTTCGGCAACCGGACCAATTGCGGCCACGGTGTAGGCTTTACCACCTTCCACGGTCGCAACCGCATCAATCACGGCTGCTTCGGTGGAAGCGCCAGTCGGCGTAATTTGAAAGCGGTGCTCTCCCGCTGGGAGCGGTAGATAGGGACTGGCCGTAAAAAACGGGACATTCGTCAGGGTCAGGGTTCCATCAATGTAGACATCTACTGCTGGTGCATCTGGCGAGGCGTGGACAACGCTCACCAGGGCGTCGTTCGACTGCGCAACCGCACGCATACCCGCTGGCATGCTGATCAGCAGGGCCATGAGAATCACAATCAGAGACCGATACAGGGTCATACATTTCCTCCTGCACAATGCTTTTTAATCAGGTTTTTACCTGATTCTATTGTACTGACATCAGGCCGTCTGTCAATTCGGTGAATCAGCGGAAGTGGGAAGGGGTACTGTTTCCGGGACCATGATTTTGCGCATATACATCCACGCACGCTGACCAAAGACGAGGCGGGTGAGCCATGAGCGGCGTACATGACCTATCTGGAAACCTCGGCGGGCATAAAGGGTACGAGCTCCATTGTTTGATGCACTGACATACAATCCAAGGTAAGATTTACGCCAGATTCGGGCTTCTTCTTCGGCACGTTGGAGCAGACTCACGGCGACACCGCGACGACGAAAGGTCTGGAGCACCGCTACATCCGTAATGAAGCCTTCTTCTGCACCGATGGGATGACTGAGCAGCGAGAGAGCAAACATAGAACGCGTTGCCTTCCAAAGGCCCAATGCCTGTTGGAAGGCAAGTTCGGTGATGCCATAATCGTCATTGCCCATTTCGGCAGTTCGTAGGGTGGTTGTGCCGATAATGGTATTGTTCCATTCGGCAACGAGCATGCCCCGCAGGGCCTGGCTGCCCTGGCGTTGCCAGGCCGATTGCAAGGCCCGCATGCCTTGCTGGATACCTTTGGGGCCAAAGGCGCCGCCGAATTTGTCGGCAAAAGCCTCTTGATGCAGGTCAAGAATACCGCTGATATCTTCGAGCCGGGCCAGACGAATATGGTAGCCCGAAAGGACACACGAATCATGCCGAGCAGATTCGATACTGCCGACGGTATTGATCGCCGATGTCGAGAACGCGGCCATTACGCTTGATCAACCGTGTTGACCGTCTGTTCAGCCAACCGACGGTCGAGACGTGCTGCAATATCGCGATACATATCTCCGCGCATGCGGGCAATGTGCAGCCGTCGCTGCATCATTCTGGTCCAGAGCAACACTGCTGCCAACACAACCATCCAGAAGAGGGCCTTTTTCATCGGTACAGCTCACTTTCCTTCTACAATCTGATCCACAACAGGAGCGGTCAGGTGGCGCCGCTGAAAGGCATGATACAACACAATACTGCCAGCAATCGCTGCGTTCAAGGAGTCAATCTGTCCCCGCATCGGCAGGGACACCAATCGGTCGCAACGGTCACGGGTGAGACGGGCGAGACCGGTGGCCTCAGCGCCAAGGACCAGTGCTAGGGGTTGGGTCAGATCAATCTGAAACACGGGAATCGCTCGGGGGTCCTGCTCAATCCCAATCACCTGGAGCTGGTGTTGTTGCAGCAGTACGATATGCTGGGCAATATTGGCAACCATGGCAACACAGAGGTGCTCGCTGGCACCACTACTGGCATTGACAACGGCGGGGGTGATACTCGCAGCACGCCATGGGGTATCAGCACGCCATGGATGCCGATGGCTTCGGCGGTACGCAACAGGCTGCCAATATTCTGCGGGTCTTGCAGATGATCGAGGATAAGCAGCAGCGGTGGCTCATTGCGCTGTTCCGCTTGCTCCAGACAGGTTTCCAACGATACATAGGGGTAGGCGGTGGTTTCGAGCAGCACCCCTTGATGGCTGGTTGTGTTGAGCCGCTTGTCGAGCGTGCGCCGGTCAGTCGATTCCATCGGGATGCCTTGCTGCTGGGCAAGTATGGTGATCTCATGGAGGATGGCCGATTCGTGCTGACCAGTTGCCATACACAGGCGTTTGTGCTGGCGACGCCGTGCGCGTAAGGCTTCACGCACGGCTTGACGACCATATAAAGGTTCAACCGATGACATGGTTAAATCCCTAATGCATCGCGAATGCGCCCAAAAAAACCCTCATCACGATCACTACTGGGAGATTCGGTTTCGAGTGTTCGCGCAAGGTCTTGCAACAATTTGCGCTGCTGATCGGTGAGTTTTTCTGGGGTCATCACCCGAATAATCACAATCTGATCGCCACGACCATTTTGGCGCAGATAGGGGACACCTTTGTTCCGCAAGCGAAAGCTCTCACCGGTCTGGGTGCCGGCGCGAATTTTCAGAGTTTCGGCACCTTCCAGCGTAGGAACTTCCACTTCGGCGCCAAGGGCTGCCTGGGCCACATTGATCTTCAATTCGATGATGATGTCGTTGCCCTGACGCACAAAATAAGGGTGCGGTTCGATCTCAAGCGTCACGTACAGGTTGCCGTAGAGATTACTGCGACGGCCCACATCACCTTCAGATGAGATCCGAATCTGCGAGTTGTTATCGACGCCACCGGGTACTTTCACTTTCATCCGGCGCAGTTGACGGGTACGACCTTCGCCCTGGCATGTGTGACATGGGATAGGAATAACGACGCCGCTGCCACCACACATATCGCATGTGGTGACGGTTACCATATTGAAGAAAGATGAGCGTTGCCGAATTTCACCGGTGCCATTACATTTGGGGCAACGGGTGGGGTCGGTACCTGGCTCAGCACCATTGCCGCCACAGGTGGAACACATTTCCAAGCGGTGATATTCAATTTCTTTTTCTGAACCAAAGATAGCTTCTTCAAAGCTGAGACGCAGAACATAGCGCAGGTCAGCACCACGTTGTGGCCCTCGCTGGGTTCGTCCGCCCGCCGCCGTGCCACCAAAGAACGTCTCAAAAATGGTACTGAAGGGATCACCACCACCCATACCAAAGGGATCGAACCCGGCATCTGGACCACTACCCGGTATATTATGCCCAAAGCGATCATACATCGCTCGTTTCTGGCTATCCGATAAGACCTCGTAGGCTTCGTTGATCTCTTTAAAGCGACTTTCGGCGCCAGGTTCACGGTTTACATCGGGGTGATATTGCCGAACCAGCCGTCGAAAGGCCTTTTTAATATCTTCGGGTGAGGCGTCACGTTGTACGCCGAGAACTTCATAATAATCACGTTTTGTGCCTGCTGTCATGCTCTATCCTTACCAATATATGAGAGTACGTGCGTTACGAATGGTTCTCTGGGTTCTGCTCAGGCCCTTTTGATTCTGACGGATCATCGGAACGATCAGGTTGACCCGAGCCGTTGTTATCCGGATCGGTCTTCTCGGATGCTGGATGATCGGACTGGTCGGCTGGTGGTGCTGCCGCATCGGCTTGATTTTGCATTGCATCGATAGCCTGGTAGATGGGCTGCAATGCGTTTGAAAGCTCGGCGGTTTTCTGACCAATGGCGGCTGCATCTTGTGTATCAAGGAGATCCCGCAGTGAGCGAATATGGTCTTCGACGGTCTGGCGCAGTTCGGTGGCAATATGCGGTTGATGCTGACGCACAACCCGTTCGGCGGTATAGATCATGCCATCGGCAGCGTTACAGGTTGCCACAAGATGACGGCGCTGTTGATCATCTTCGGCATAATTCTGGGCTTCACTGATCATCTGTTCAATTTCATCGGGCATGAGTCCGGAGGAGGCGGTAACGGTGATATGCTGTTCTTTGCCGGTCTTCAATTCACGGGCCGAAACACGGGCTATGCCATTGGCATCAATATCGAAGGTCACTTCTACCTGGGCTTCGCCCCGTGGTGCGGGTGGAATGCCCGATAGCTCAAAACAACCGAGGGTGCGGTTATGGCGCGATTCGACCCGCTCTCCCTGCAATACGGTAATTTCAACACTCGATTGGTTTTCGGCAACGGTGGAGAAAATCTGCGTTTTCCGCGTCGGGATGGTTGTGTTGCGTTCAATGAGCGGGGTCATCACGCCGCCCAGGGTCTGGATCCCCAGGGTCAAGGGGGTGACGTCGAGCAGCACAACGTCTTTAATATCACCGGAGAGCACGCCGGCTTGAACCGCTGCACCAACGGCGACAACTTCATCGGGGTTGACATTTTTGGTGGGGTCCTTGCCAAAAAAGGAGCGAACGGCTGCCTGTACGGCGGGCATGCGTGTCTGACCACCAACCAGGATGATGGTATCAATCTGATTGGCATTGAGCTGGGCATCTTCAAGCGCCTGGGCCACTGGTCGCATACTGCGTTCAATCAGGTCGCTGGTCATCTGCTCTAGTGTTGCTCGACTGAGGTCGTAGTTGAGATGCTTTGGACCATTGACGTCGGCCGTAATAAACGGCAGGTTGATGTCGGTACGCAAGAGCGAGCTGAGTTCCATCTTGGCTTTTTCGGCGGCTTCTTTCAGGCGTTGCAAGGCGATGCGATCTTGGCGCAAGTCAATGCCATGTTCCGCTTGAAACTGGTCGATCAACCAGGTGATAATACGCTGGTCAAAATCATCACCACCGAGGTAGCTATCGCCGCTGGTGGCTCTGACCTGTACGACCCCTTCGCTCAGTTCGAGGATGGAGATATCGAAGGTGCCGCCACCCATATCATACACGGCAACAATCTGGTCATTGTGCTGTTTTTCGAGACCATAGGCGAGTGCACTGGCGGTTGGTTCGTTGATGATGCGTAAGACTTCAAGCCCGGCGATTTTGCCGGCATCACGGGTTGCCTGCCGTTGCTGGTCGTTAAAGTAAGCTGGTACGGTAATGACTGCTTTGGTCACTGGTGCGCCGAGATAATCCTCCGCATCGGCTTTCAGTTTTTGCAAAATCATGGCCGAGATTTCGGGTGGCGCATATTCACGCCCGGCCATCAGGACACGCACATCGCCATTGGGAGCTGAGGCGATATGATAGGGGAGCAATTCGCGGTTTTGCTGTACATCTGGTTCACGCAACTGCCGGCCCATCAAGCGCTTGATGGAAAAATGGTGTTTTCGGGGTTGGTGATGGCCTGGCGACGGGCGACCTGGCCAACGAGCCGCTCGCCACCCTTCGCAAACGCGACCACCGAGGGAACGGTGCGACCGCCTTCAGAAGAAGCGATGACGGTGGCGGCGCCACCTTCCATCACGGCACCACGCACGACCGCATCCACATCATCTACTGCGGCGCGAAGGACAAAGGCATGTGGTTCATGCCCGGCAGCGGCAGGACGCACGCACGATCGGCGGGGATGTCGCCGGTCAGCCGCTGGGCGTAGCCGAGGTTGAAGTCGAACGTGTAGAGGATGGCTTGCTTCATGAGTGGTTCACTGCAACAGGGGGGGGGCGGGTC
>JAAURD010000246.1 GCA_012034075.1 Chloroflexaceae bacterium
AGGCCTGTACATGCTTGCTTACGCTTTTGGCCCGGTCATCTCTTCGGGGCGCACAAATTTGTCGAAATCCTCGCCCGTTAGGAAGCCGAGTTTGATCGCCGCTTCGCGCAGGGTGGAACGCTCTTCATACGCCAGTTTTGCCACTTTAGCTGATTTGTCATAGCCAATATGCGGGTTCAGCGCGGTGACCAGCATCAGCGAGTCGTTCAAGAAGTGCTGAATCTGATCACGGTTGGCTTCGATGCCAACGACACAGTAGTCGGTGAACGAGCGGCAGCTGTCGGCCAGAATGCGAATCGAGTGCAGCAGATTGTGAATCATCACGGGCTTGAAGACGTTCAGTTCAAAATTGCCCTGCGAACCAGCCACCGAAATGGCGGTATCATTGCCAATCACCTGCACACAGACCATGGTCATGGCCTCGCTCTGGGTTGGGTTGACTTTGCCGGGCATAATCGATGAGCCTGGCTCGTTGGCAGGCAAAATCAGCTCGCCCAGACCACAGCGCGGCCCAGAGCCGAGCCAGCGCACGTCGTTGGCAATCTTCATCAGTGAACAGGCCAGCGTCTTTAATGCGCCACTTGCCATCACAATCGCATCGTGGCCGGCCAGTGCAGCAAACTTATTGGGCGCTGAAACAAAGGGCAATTGGGTAAAGGCAGCAATTTTTTCGGCGACGCGGGTGGCAAATTCGGGGTGCGTATTCAGACCCGTGCCAACCGCGGTGCCGCCCAGCGCTAGCTCATATAGATGCGGCAGCACGCCACGCAAGCGCTCCAGATCATGGTCAAGCTGGGCCACATAGCCCGAAATCTCCTGCTCCAACGTCAGCGGTACGGCATCCATCAAGTGGGTGCGCCCGATTTTGACAATGCCCGCAAATTCCTGGGCTTTGGCGACCAATGCATTGCGCAGATGCTCAACCTGGGGGATCAGCACATGCACGATTTGCTCGACCGCAGCGATATGCATGGCGGTGGGAAAGGTATCGTTGGATGACTGCGACATATTGACATGATCATTGGGATGCACCGGCGTTTTGCTGCCCATGGTGCCACCAGCCATCTCAATCGCCCGGTTAGAGATGACCTCGTTCGAGTTCATATTGCTCTGCGTGCCGCTACCTGTCTGCCACACGCGCAACGGAAAGTGCTCATCGAGCTTGCCGTCGATCACTTCCTGCGCCGCGGCAACAATCAGCTTGGTTTTGTCTTCCGGCAGTTTGCCCACATCGTGGTTCACTTCGGCTGCGGCCATCTTCAAGATGCCCATAGCACGGATCATTTCACGCGGCATGGTATCCAGACCAATTGCGAAATAGTGCAATGAACGCTGGGTTTGCGCACCCCAATAACGATCACTTGCAACTTCAATGGTGCCCATTGTGTCCGACTCGGTACGTGTTGTCATGGCATAGACCTCCTCATTGATTTGTTTCGTTCAACTCTGTGTTTTCATCCTATCAACCAATCAACATACTATGGATTATAAACGCTAAATCCCGAAACGTAAACTTACCGAACAAACAGACGGGAAGGGACAATGGACCATGGGTGGCAGCGGTGGTTGGGAAATCTGTCGCATTGGGTTGCCATTTGCCGCATGGTTGCTTGCACGGTTAGAGCTTCAGGAAGGCACGCAGTTGTCCCCTGATATAAAACTGCTTCGCAGGCCAGCGGATCCACCACGGGACGTTCGCACGCTTTAGGACCTCATTGCTCCGTTGCAACAGGATATCGCAGAGTTGCTCACGCGTACCACGATCCGTATCCTCGAAATTGGCTGTGGGAAAGTGCTTCCATGCATCAGGTATCTCGTAGTCGTCAACATCCTGTTCACGGCCATAGGGCGCAACAGCAAGGATATCAGGCAGCACCTCGTGAGCTTTGATCCGACCTCTGCGAAAGTCATGCTCGCGCCACGCCTCATTGAAGAAGCCGCCAAAGGACAATATCTGATCGCCGGCAGTTTCCTCCGGTTTGGAACCAATGAGCGCCAGTTTTTGAATCGTTGATTTATTCTGAAGCCCGGCAATCGCGTTCAAGGCAAATGTGAGCCGGTCAAGCATTACCCGATGCAGCGTGGCTGACGTTCCGCCATGGGTCAACAACGCCTCGTATGTCTCACGATACTCTGGGCGTTCTGACAGGCGTTGTAATACGTGTTCTTCATATTCTGGCGGATAACGGCCTGGGAAGGTATCTCGCTTTACCTGCATGATCGACGCAATGAGCGCGTCCAGGCGTTTCACCAACTCGTTGCCCTGCTCCTCTGGGCAAGCACGCACCATATCGATCAGGATCGTGAGCATATCATTGCGCCAGTCAAGCTCATTGTTCGTGCGCCGAACGTTCATCCAGTCACGAGCCATACTCTCACCGCGAATCATCGTCAGGAGTTGTTTCACATGCTCCTCTATTGGATCATCCGCCGAGATAGACGGGTTGTGTGCGGAACGATTGACATCGGGATCAATCAAGATGAAAATCCGCGTGTGCTCGCTCCTCTCTCCATCAAGGTCCCCCGCGCGTTTGATGGCTTCGCGGAGCGGTTCATTATTGAAGATGCCGCCATCGAGGAAGGCCATATTGTCAAGCAACAGGCGACTGATGGCTGCGCTGGCTTGCGGCGATTCTTGATACTCCTTGAGCGCGGATGAAACATCATGCGGCAAGGACTGGGGCTGAAACGCAATGGGAAAGTTGCCCGAAGCAATGCCCGCATTCACGATGGTTTGCCAGGTGTGATAATTGGGCAGCGCGGCTGGTTTCAGCTGAAAGCGGGCCATATCGGCGTAGAAGGTTGACACAAACGACCCGCCTTCAGGCGTATCGTAAGGAATAGCATAATCAAGGCCATGCATGTTGCTCAAGGTGAGACTGAGACGCAGGTCATCCGGGGCAAACGAGGCCGGATTGGTCGCGGTTTGATGTACACCATTGAGCACATACTGTTGGGCAATCCTGCGGATAACGCGTTTTGAGAGCAGTGCATTGGGTGGGATGTTGCCCTTATCCAGCAGCTGTTTGATATCAATCTCCCTGACCCATACATGAAACAGGTCGCGCCGCCGTCCGTGCAAATCGTAGAGCATGATCCGCGTAAGAAGCACACCGGTGAGACCACCGGCCGAACTACCAGTAATAACATCGATCTCGAAGCGCTGATCGTTTGATCGAGCGTTCAATGTCTCCAGCGCATAGAGCAACTCTGTCAGTACGCCGGCGGTGTAGCTACCAAGTGATGCACCACCGGCCAGGATAAGTGCAATCTTATGAGTGGTCATGGTCGTTACCTCGTTTTCTCGTTCTCTTGCATCACTGGCTCACACAACCCGTGGGCGACTGCACTGCAACACGCAGCCCCACGGGTTGCCCCAAGAGCATACCCGATAGCCTGTTATTATTTTAACACGCAATCAGGCCCATTATCCATTATCCATTATCCATTATCCATTATCCATTATCCATTATCCATTATCCATTGTTTATGATCCCAGCGTTCAGTCGCAATTGCAGCATACAGCAACAGCAGGCCATAAAACTTATACGACAGCAGGGCAGCCCACAATGGCCCAGCATAGGTGCGATCAAAAAACGTCCACTGATTGCCATAGCAGAGCAGTAGCCAGGCGAGGGTATAGAGCAACACGGTTGACCAGCGCCATGGCTGCTGGTCACGCTCCAGACGGAGAAAGAGCTGATAGAACGGAATGACGAGCAGTGCCTGATAGTGCATCCAAGCTATCGGCAGCACCAGCAGCATCGCCACAATCCAGAGGCCCATGCCATCAAGCAGCGGCATGGCACGCACACGCCACCAGGTCAGCCCGGTCACCACCAGCGCGGCGAGATAGGTGAGATAACGGGCGGGTCCTGGTTCATCCGGGCGCAATGCGATCTCGTCGGTGAACAGGCGGTTAAACCAGCCATTAAACGTTTGGTTTTCGGCCCAGGCGGTGCCACCACCAATCAGCGGCAGCACCTCAAACGCAAAGGTCGCATGCACCGGCCAGCCCAGCAAGCCTATCGAAAGTAGGGTGAGCACAATGATACTAGCTGCAAACGCCAGCACAGCCTGCCAACGCTGCCAGACCAGACCATGGAGCAGCAAATAGGCCGGGTAGAGCTTGATCACGCTGGGCAGTGCCAGACATGCGCCCCACCAGCTCCAGCGGCCCTGTTGCAACGCCAGCAGTGCTGCCGCCAGGCTCACCAGCAGCAGAATATCGGCCTGTCCCTGGCCCAGCGTATCAACCAGGGGCTTGAAGCTGAAGAGCAGATAGAGCAGGCCCAGGGTTGACCATGAGCGCAATGGCTGACCGCCGCTGCGCCAGAGCAGCCAGGCTGCCAGCAGCAACAGCGCCAGATTGAACAGGTGCCAGGCTTGCAACGCGGGGTCATAGGTCAGAAAGCTAAACGGCCCCAGCACCAGCACAAAAAATGGTGGGTACTTATACGTATCACCCAGTGAGTTACTGCGGATATGCTCAAAGTTGTAGAGCTGACCGCCATGGAGAAAGGCATGCACACCGCGAAAGAGGGCGGTAAAATCGGTACTATAGCCCTTCAAGATGGCGCCCTGATAGCGGTCCAGACCGTAGAGCAGCAACACCAGGGCAATGCCAGCAGCCAGCAGCGGCTGGGCTTTGGCGGGAGCGAAGGGCAGCAGCAAGCCCAACAGCATCGCTCCAATCGGCAGGTTCACCGGGTTGAGCCAGAGCGCCAGATCATACTTCAGCAGCAGATAGAGCGGTATCAGTCCCGAAGCAACCACCAGTAAGAGGAGCAGCCGGGGCAACGGTTGCCAGTACACCCGCGCCCAGACCAGGCGCATCCAGCCGAGCAGGGCCAGCAGAGCCAGCAGGGCCAGCCCCATGTTGGGCAGAAATGGCTGGACCCACCAGGGTTGCCATGCCCAGAGCCAGGTCACGCTACAGCCAGCCAGCAGCGCCAGCACCAGACTGAGGGTGCGTGGCAGACGTGCCTGCTGGCTCAACCAGAGCAGCAGCGGGGCCAGCAATATCAGCAGCAACCAGGCCAGCAACGGGGGCAGACGCAGCGGCCCATCAACGCTGGTGAGCGTGATATTTGCCAGCAACAGGGCCAGCGAGCGGTTTTCTGCACGCTGGGCCGGTTGCTGCGCATCAATGGTGATGTGCGCCCAGCCAAGCATATCGCTATCGGCGGGCCACAGCACATGATAGCGCCGCACCGCCAGACTGGTTTGCTGGGGCAGATCGACCGATACCGCTGTGCCGAGATCGAGGGATACCTGGGTGCCGTCGGCGGGTACCGTTCCACGCAGGGTCAGCACCGCCGGCAGCGCGTGGGCTGGCAGCGTCACCTGGGCACCGGGGCGACTCCAGCGGTAGGTATACCACTGGTAGGTGTCGGTCAGGCCCGATTCGGGTTCGTGAAAGTTGGTGAGCAGAGCGCTATCGCCGCTGCTGCCAATATCAATAGTGGTGCTGGTTTCGGCATGCCAGCCGATCCAGGCGATGAGTGCTGGCAGCACCCAGAGCAAGCCAAACAGTATTTTTTGCATCATCTCTCAACCATACACCGCGCAAACCTGAACATGCATGATACCGCATATCTTCCCGGCTCGTGATACAATAACATAGGTAGTATGATGCCATCCGTATACTGGGTCCTGCATACAGAGAGAGATGTTGGGTAGGGTAAAAGTCGGTGGGAGGACCTGGGATGGTGTGCTACAATACCTATACTGTACAACCAGGCGATCAAAAACGCCATATTCATTCCTAGATGATCTATGTTATGACGGTGCTACCTACCACACCATTACGACGGCCATTGCGTGAACATGATGTGTTGTGTTTTGTGCATATAACCAAAACAGCAGGCACTTCACTGATCAACATCTTGCGTTCGCAGTTTCCTGAGCAAGCATGTACGACTCTTCCCCTTTATCCATACGCATTATCTGTGACGCACGATGTATACCAGAAAATGCAACATGATCGCCTTTTACGTTCACATATGGATTATGATACAATCAACAAAGTGATACCGCGCAGACCTATCTTTCTGACGATGATTCGTGATCCCCTCAAACGGTTTATTTCATACTATGGAAGAGAACAGAAGCGTTCGATGTTCCTGGGAGAGAAGTTTGAGCATTTTGCTGATTTTGTGTCGCGTTCACTTCAGTTTCACCACAATATGCAGACCCGCCAACTTGCTGGCACCACGGTACATCCCGATGTGCTCTCTCCCCAGGATACGCTGGCGATTGCGCAGCGACGCCTTGATGAATGCGCCTTTGTTGGCATCACTGAGCAGTTTGACAATTCCTTGCGCCTGCTCTATTACACGTTTGGCTGGTCACCGATTGAGCACTATACTTCTAGAAATATTACACCGGCTGCACTAAAGCCGGAGGTGACACCGGAACTGGAAGCGCTTATT
>JAAURD010000247.1 GCA_012034075.1 Chloroflexaceae bacterium
TCGTTTGAACGTTGACATTATCGAAGCCGGCTCCCTGCGGCTTCGCCGGGTGACTGGGCGGCGGTCAATCAGATTGCCCGCGACATTGGGACTGCCGATGGCCCGATCATTGCGGCACTGGCCCGCGCCGTCAAGGATGATATTGATAAAGCCTGGACCGCGATTGAGCCCGCCGCCAAACGGCGGATCCACACCTTTATTTCCACTTCCGATATTCATATTGAATACCAATTGCGTGCAACCCGCGAGCAGGTGATCGAACGTGTGCGCGAGATGGTTGGCTATGCTCGCTCGCTCTGTGATGATGTTGAGTTTTCACCAATGGACGCTAGCCGCTCGGATCAGGCGTTTATGAATCAGGTACTGGCGGTGGCAATTGAGGCCGGCGCGACCACGCTGAATATTCCCGATACGGTGGGCTATGCCACGCCGGAAGAGTATAGCGCGATGATCGAGAGCATTCGCCGCGATGTGCCGGGCGCCGAGATGTCATTCTCTCGACCCACTGCCACGATGACCTGGGCCTGGCAGTTGCCAATAGCCTGGCGGGTGTGCGGGCCGGTGCGCGTCAGATTGAATGCACTATCAACGGTCTGGGCGAACGCGCCGGCAATGCCTCGCTCGAAGAGGTCGTGATGGCCCTGCACACGCGGCAGCAGTTTTTTGGCGTGGCCAGCCGCATCAACACCCGTGAGCTGGCCCGTGCCAGTCGCCTGGTCAGTTCCTTTACGGGCGTGCATGTACCACCAAATAAGGCGATTGTTGGCGCCAATGCGTTTGCCCACGAGTCCGGCATTCATCAAGATGGGGTGCTGAAAAATCGCATCACCTATGAGATTATGAGCGCCGAGACGGTTGGTCTGGAGAGCAATGCGCTGGTGCTCGGCAAACATAGCGGTCGCCATGCCTTTCGGGAGCATATTGAAAAGCTGGGCTATCAACTGGATGACCATGACGTGCAGCAGGTCTTTCAGCGCTTTAAAGAGCTGTGCGACAAAAAGAAAACGGTGGATGACCGCGATATTGAGGCGCTCATTACCGGCGAAACCCAGCGCACGCCCGAAATCTATCGCCTGGACCATGTGCAGGTTTCCTGTGGCAGTGGCCTGATACCGGTTGCCACCGTGCGGCTGATCGGCCCTGATGATCGGGTGTATGTCGATAGCGACCATGGCACCGGTCCCGTTGACGCGGTCTATCGCGCAATCAACCGCATTGTGCAGCGGCCCAACGAGCTGATTGAGTTTTCGATCAAAGCGGTGACCGAGGGCATCGATGCGGTGGCCGAAGTGACCGTGCGTATTCAGCAGCAAGCCACCATGAACATGGAAAATGGGCAGCGGAAGTTTCGCGGGCCGCAAATCTATAGCGGCTATGGCGTCAACACCGACATTCTGGTGGGTTCGGCGGAAGCCTATCTGGCCGCTCTGAACAAGCTGCTGGCTGCTGGCGATGAGTTTCGCAAAGCCGAAGCGGCGGCCTTTGCGGCTGGCTATGACAAAGATTCGACGACCTACGCTTATGATCTCTTTGGCAAAAATCTCCCGATTGAATCAGAATAGAGCAAGACTCAGGTTATGAAGACCATCGCGTATCTCGGCCCGCCGGGAACCTTTAGCGAAGAGGCTGCCCTGAGCTATGCCAGCGGCAGCCCTGATGCTCGCTGTATGCCCTTCACCAGCATTCCTGCTGTGGTCACGGCGATAGAAACGCGCGTGGCGACGGCGGGGGTGCTGCCAATTGAAAATATGCTCGAAGGCAGTGTGACCTCAACGTTGGATCTGCTTATCCACGAAACGGGGCTGCACATCGTTGGTGAAACCGTCATTCCCATTCGTCAGTACCTGGCAGCACGCACTGATCTTGCGCTTGAACAGATCGAAGTCATCTATGCCCATACCCAATCGTTGGGCCAGTGCCGTCGCTTTCTGGAGCGCTGCCTGCCCAGTGTGCCGCAAATTGCCTCGCTCAGCAATAGCGCGGCGCTGGCTGATGCCTTTGCCGATGGACGGGTGGCGGCGGCGATTACCACCCACCGCGCCGCCCAATTGCGAGAGGCGGCGATTCTGGCGCAGGATATTGCCGATAACCGCTGGAATGTCACCCGTTTTGTGGTGCTGGCACCCGAAGATCAAGATATGCCGCCCACTGGTGATGACAAAACCAGCTTTTGTTTTGGATTTCGCGCTGACCATGCCGGGCTGCTGGTCAATGTGCTGGAAGAATTAGCCCACGAAAAGATTAACATGACGAAGATGGAATCACGCCCTTCCAAAGAGGTATTGGGCCAGTATATCTTTCTGGTTGATATCGAGGGACATCAGAGCGAGCCGCATATTGCTCGTGCGCTTGAACGGATTGTTGCCAAAACGGGCATGTTCAAGGTCTTTGGAAGCTACCCGCGTTGGCGTGAACCCAAAACCCAAGAGGAGAGATGATTGTATGCAAATCTGGCTCTATGATACGACCCTGCGTGATGGGTCACAGCGTGAAGGTCTTTCCTTTTCATGCGATGATAAAATCAAAATAACCCATGCATTAGATCAACTTGGTATTCATTACATCGAAGGTGGCTGGCCCGGCTCGAACCCCAAAGATGCCGAATTTTTTCAGCGCGTGCGTGAAGTACCGCTGAACCAGGCCCGCATTGCCGCCTTGGTAGCACCCGCCGCGCCATAACCAGTGTGCCACTGATCCCAATATCATTGCCCTGGTGCAGGCCCAGACCCCCGTGGTCACACTGGTAGGCAAAAGCTGGACGCTGCATGTCGAACGGGTGCTTGAAACCACGCTGGCCGAAAACCTGGCTATGATTGGCGAGAGCGTGGCTTATTTTAAAGCGCTGGGCAAAGAGGTGATGTACGACGCTGAGCACTTTTTTGATGGCTACCGTGCCGACCCGTCGTATGCCCTGGAAGTCCTGACCGCTGCGGCCAGAGCCGGCGCCGACTGCCTGGTGCTCTGCGATACCAACGGCGGCTCGCTCCCCACCGATATTAGCCGCACGGTGCAAGCAGTGCGCCAGCATATGGAGCAGATTGGTCTGCGTGGCCCGCTGCCCATGCTCGGTATTCATACCCACAACGATGGGGCGCTAGCGGTTGCCAATGCGCTTGCCGCCATCCAGGAGGGTTGTTTGCAGGTGCAGGGTACCATCAACGGCTATGGCGAGCGCTGTGGTAACATGGACCTGGTGCCACTGATTGCCAATGCACAGTTAAAGCTGGGCTATCAGTGCGTCAGTGCCGAGCAACTGAAACAACTCACCGACGTCTCGCAGGTAGTCTCTGCCGTGGCCAATCTAAACCCGGATCATCATGCACCTTTTGTGGGCAAAAGTTCGTTTGCGCACAAGGGTGGTATCCATGTCGCCGCAATTGCCAAAGTCGAGGAGAGCTACCAGCATATTGACCCGACCCTGGTGGGCAACCGCAAGCGCATTGTGGTGAGTGAACTCTCTGGGCGCGGCAATGTGCGGATGCGAGCGGAAGAGCTGGGCCTGCAACTCAATGGCAATGAGAGCCGTGTGGTTGAGCGAATTAAGGCGCTGGAAAACCGGGGCTACCACTTTGAGGCAGCTGAAGGCAGCTTTGAGATGCTGGTCCGCCGCAGCGACCCGGCCTATGAAGCGCCCTTCGAGTTGCTCGACTTTACCATGATCGTCGAGAAACGCCGCAGCAACGATGTCTATGCGCAGGCCACCGTGCGCTTACGTGTAGGTGATGAAGTAATGCACACTGCTGCCGATGGCGATGGGCCGGTCAACGCGCTCGACCAGGCCATTCGCAAAGCGCTGGCACCGCATTACCCGCTGCTCGACGAGGTGAAACTGGTTGACTTCAAAGTTCGTATCATCGATGAGCACCGTGGGACTGCGGCTATCCCACGGGTAACCATCGAAAGTGCCCGCGACGATGAGCGCTGGAGCACCATTGGCGCATCGCCCAACATTATCGAAGCAAGTTGGCTGGCGCTCTGGGATAGCCTGGAGCTGCCAATTGTCCGTGATATGCAGCGCAAGAGGAGAAACACACAATGACCACTGTAAGCCCTCACCCCCGACCCTGGGTCCAAGGAGAGAGAGGAGAGTCAGCACCCAGAACGCTGTTTGAAAAAGTCTGGGACGCCCATATTGTCCAGGCCGAGACCGCCGATGCCCCGGCTGTGTTGTATATTGATCTGCACCTGGTGCATGAAGTCACATCACCGCAGGCCTTTAGCGAACTGCGCCAGCGCGGCCTGAAGGTCCGCCGCCCGGACCTCACGCTGGCGACGATGGACCATAGCACACCGACGACGCCGCGTGGTGCCGATGGCATCATCCCCGTGACGGATGCACAGGCAGCGGCTCAGCTTGCCCAACTGGAGCAGAACTGTGCCGATTTTGGTATCCCGCTCTTTACCCTGGGCAGCGCTAATCAGGGCATTGTCCATGTCATCGGCCCGGAGCAGGGCCTGACCCAGCCTGGTATGACCATTGTTTGCGGTGATAGCCATACCAGCACCCACGGCGCCTTTGGTGCTCTGGCCTTTGGTATTGGCACCAGCGAGGTGGCCCATGTGCTGGCGACCCAGTGCCTGTTGCAACAGCGCCCGCGCACCTTTGCAATTGAGGTGACGGGCCAGTTGCACCCCGGTGTGAGCGCCAAAGATATCATCCTGGCGATTATTGCTCGCATTGGCGTGGGCGGTGGCACTGGCTATGTCTTTGAATATCGCGGTGAAGCGATCCGCTCGCTCTCGATGGAGCAGCGCATGACTATCTGCAATATGAGCATCGAAGGCGGCGCCGCGCGGGCATGGTCGCTCCCGATGACACAACGTTTGACTATATTGCCAACCGGCCCTTTGCACCCAAGGGCGCCGATTGGGAGCAGGCGGTGGCCTCCTGGCGCACGCTGCCCACCGATGAAGGGGCAACTTTCGATCAGCAGCTGACCCTGAATGCCAATGAGCTGACGCCGATGATTACTTTTGGCACCAACCCCGGCATGGGCATGCCCATTACCGAAGCCATTCCCGACCCGCTCAGCTTCGACGACCCTAGCGCACGCCAGGCCCACGACAAAGCCTTGCGCTATATGGGCCTGCAACCGGGCCAGCCGCTGCTCGGCCATCCGGTGGATGTGGTTTTTCTCGGTAGCTGCACCAATTCACGCATCAGCGACCTGCGCGAAGCCGCACGGCTGATCAAAGGCCGCAAAGTTGCCGAGAATATCCGCATGCTGGTCGTTCCTGGCTCACAGCAGGTCAAACGCAGGCCGAAGAAGAGGGCCTGGACCAGGTGTTTAAAGACGCGGGGGCCGAATGGCGCGAGGCTGGCTGTAGCATGTGCATTGCCATGAACGGCGACGCGCTGCAGCCCGGTCAATACGCCGTGAGCACCAGCAACCGCAACTTCGAGGGACGCCAGGGCCGTGGCGGTCGCACGTTTCTGGCTAGCCCACTCACGGCGGCTGCCACCGCGCTCAACGGTGTTGTCACGGATGTGCGCACTATGTTGAGTTAATCATCTATTTGCGATATATGTTGCCTTTTTTATGGACGCAGCAAGATGCGTTCATAAAAAAGGTGGCGGAAAACAGCATGACAAACCTGCTCAACCGTATTACAATCGATCCACATATTGCCCATGGCAAGCCCGTCATCCGTGGTCTGCGCTATCCAGTAACGCTGATACTCGAACTCCTCAGTGCCGGCATGACGATTGACGATATCCTTCGCCGACTATGAGGACCTGGAGCGTGAGGATATACTGACAGTACTGACCTATGCTGCCCAACTCAGTCAGGTCAAACGTGTTGAACTGCTGTCGACATGAATGTCTTGCTCGATGCGCACTTGCCACGTCGTCTTGTGGCCATCTTCCGACCAGCAGGCCACGATGCAATCCACCCCCTGGACCTGCCAGACGGCAACGCCACCAGTGATGCAGCCATCCTTGCGGTTGCCGACCGTGAACAGCGTGTGGTTGTGACAAAAGATACCGACTTTTTGGATGCCTTGTTGTTACAGGGTTGGCCAGAAAAGCTTCTGCTTATCACAACAGGGAATATCAAAAATACCATAAAAGGCGAATAAAAACCATTTATGGGGAATTTTATCTTCCCGCTTGGGAAAAGGGCCTGCGGCGCCACCTACAGCGCGGTCGTTCCGACCGCCACCCCTCATCTCCAACCCTTCTCCCACAAAGGGCGAAGGGAGACCGCCCACGGAGACTCCCCTCTCCCTCCTTGGGTTTAGGGGCGGACAGAACGTTTGTCTTTGTTTCCTGGATCGCATCCCAATGCGATCTGGCTTGAGCTGGTTGGGGAGCAACGCCGCTCCCCACGGCACCAGAGATGGCATCAGAAAGCCATGTGTATCATCGGTATGTTTGTGCTGTTCGCTTCTAAACGGGGTGGGGGCAGCGGACACATGA